>JACDAZ010000185.1 GCA_013695175.1 Flavisolibacter sp.
TATGATAAAGCTGGTGCAGCTTTAGCTACAGCTCCTGAGGCAAGTGATGCTTTTTATCCTACTTCATCTCAACATTGGAGAAGAGAAAGCATTAGCCTTAATCAATTCCGCAGTAGCCAGGTAACAATCAAATTTGTAGCTACAAATGATTATGGTGATAACTTATTTATTGATGATATTTATATAGGCAGTGGTAGTGCTATCACCAGATCAAATGATCCTGCAACTTCTATTTCTGAAGCAGGTTTAAAAATGTCGCGTGTATATCCTAATCCATCAAATGGAATTTTTGAAATAGATTTTCAAAGCAAGACAGAAGGTAGGGTACAAGCAAAATTGGTTAACAGCAGCGGTGCCATTTCCTATTTACAACAAATTATTGCAAGGCAGGGAAGTAATCATTTGAAAATTTCAGCATCCGGTTTATCTAAAGGAGTTTATTTCCTTTTCCTGGAAAGTGCTGATGGATCCATAATGAAAGAGAAAATAATAATCAGGTAAAACAACCATTTATTAAGAGAGAGCCGGTTTAGCCGGCTCTCTCTCTTTATAATCTTTATTGAAACATGTTTTACAACTGCTGTTTAAAAAGGTGATAGAATTTTAAATAAACTCCATTGGTCCAGCCAAAGCCATCCTGTGTTGGATATTCACCTCCTCCACTTTCCAATTGTATATTTTCCACGTTATATTTTTCCATCATCTTACCAGTTCTTTTATAAACATCTTCATTAATACGCATCCATCGTTCAGCAATAGTTTTAGGAAGTTCATTATAGCCATAATTCATTAAACCTTTTACGGCTATCCATTGCAAAGGAGGCCAACCATTGGGAGCATCCCACTGCTGACCTGTATTATATAAAGTAGTAACAATACCACCCGGCTTTAAAAACTTTTCACGCAGTTGTTGTTCTGCAAACATGGCATGATGATGTGTTGCAAGCATAGTGAACAAAGGCATGGCGCCAGCGGCAGACCATTTATTTGTTGTTGCTCTTTCAACAAAATCATAATCGAAAAAAAACTTCAGGTCAGCATTCCAACAATATTTTAAAACAGCCTTTTGTCTTTTATCTGCCTGCTCTTTATAAAAATTTGATTTTACAGTATTACCAGATGCGGAAGCCGCTTTACTTAAAATAGTCTCGTACGAAAATAAAAGCGAGTTTAAATCAACAGGAATAATATTGACTGTTTCAATAGTATTTATATGAAGAGTGTCTGCAAACCAGCGACTGCTGAAGTCCCATCCACTTTCGGCTCCTGCCCTTAAGTTTGTATACGCCATCCCATCTTTGCCGGTATATTCTTTTGCCGTATGAATATCTTCTCTGTAAGATTCTTCCCTTGGGGCCTTTTTATCGTCCCAATACCTGTTTAATACAGATCCATCAGGCATGCGCACCACGCGACGGTCTGATGTTTCCCTACTATTCAATTTATCACGCCCATTCATCCACCACTTGTATTCTTTTTCCATGGCAGAAAAATATTTCTGATAAACTGTTTCGCCTTTTTGCTCCTGGAGTAAATCCACCATAAGTGCAAAATAGGGAGGCTGGGAACGGCTTAAATAATAGGTTCTGTTACCATTTGGAATATGCCCATAAGTATCGATCAACCATTTAAAATTGTCAAGCATATTCTCTACAAGGTCCTCCCGCTTACTTTCTACAAGACCAAGCATGGTAAAATAACTGTCCCAATAATATATTTCTCTAAATCTTCCTCCGGGTACAATGTAAGATTTTGGTAAAGGAAGTAATGACCCCGCCTGCTTTTTTTCATCAGATTTTCTTAGTAAAACTTCCCATAAACTTTCAAGATGATTATTTAGAGAAACCGCTTCTTTTAATGTTATATCAGGTGTAGGTGGTAAATAAAAATTTTCCATTACAAATGCACGTAATGATGCAGAGTCTGCTGGTTTTTGCTGGTTATACTTTTGCAGAATAACTGAAGGAGTATGATGCGGCACCATATCCACAAATGTTTTATTATCACCCATTGCACTTTTCAACTGCACTTCTTCAAAAAGCTTCCCCCATACATTATCAGGAGTTGATGTTGTTTGCGCAATTGCAAGTAAACAAAGCGGTAGAAAAAATATAGATGCAAAAAAATGTTTCATATAATTGGTGATTAACAATGTATTTAACAGCTTTATAAATATACTTAATTGAAAACAGTTATTATGGATAAGAGTTTTTGCATGAGACTCTTTTAAAAGAATACATTTGTTTATTAAAATATCTCCATTATGCAATCTATGCCTTTAACTGTGCGAAGAGCTTTGGAATTGATGGGTGTTTATTTTTTAGGAATGATCCTCATTGTAGGGAAAAACATAATCATGCCGCTTGTTATGGCATTTTTCCTGGCTATTATGTTGTTGCCCATTTACAGATTTTTTCGATCCAAAAAATTTCCTGAAGCATTAGCAATATTCCTGGCATTACTTTTTTTAATTGTAATTGTTGCTTTACTCATTTGGTTTTTTTCATTTCAAATAAGTACACTGATTAATGATTTCCCGGAAATAAAAAGAAATGTGGAAGCACATTTACAATCACTGAGCCAGTGGCTAAATTCAGTAACCGGTTTATCCACGCAAAGACAAACTCAAATCATAAATGAACAAAATGATAAACTGCTTAATTATGCAGGTGGAATGCTTAGTGGCGCCGCTGCTTCCTTTACTTCTGTTCTCATTTTTGTGGGTTTACTGCCCATTTATATTTTTCTTTTGCTGTATTATAAAAACCTGTTGTTACGATTTATTTTTTTATGGTTCCCGGTGGAGTCGCATGAAAAAGTAGAAGATGTTATTGGAGAATCTCAAATCATTATAAAGAGTTACCTAATTGGATTGATTATCCAAATCTCTTATGTTACTATATTGTTAGGAGGTATTTTACTGTTGTTTGGAATAAAACATGCCATCCTTATAGGCGCCATATTTGCCTTATTAAATTTAATACCTTATGTAGGTGCTCTTGTAGGTAATATTATTGGTGTGCTTTTAACCATTTCTTCTACACAGGAAATATTTCCAATATTTATTGTTTTGGGCACTATAGCATTTGTTCAATTTTTAGATAATAATATTTTAATGCCCCGCATAGTTGGTTCCAAAGTAAAGATCAATGCACTTGTAACAATAATAGGTGTTATAGTAGGCGGAGCAATTGCCGGAATACCGGGTATGTTTCTTTCCTTACCTGTGATTGCTGTATTAAAAATAATTTTTGACCGAAGCAATAATATGCGTCAATGGGGAGTATTGTTTGGTGATGAACGTCCATCAAGAAGTCCTATGTCGTTTCCTTTATTACGTATGGGAAATAAACGAATCAGGGAAAAGCTGGAACAACAGAATGATATTGAGCCACCAAAAGAATAAAAGGTGTTCATTATAAATACAAATATTCAAACAGCTACTTATACTTAGAAAAAAATACCTTTTATATTTACAAAGAACCATTTAATATGAGGAAATATATTTTCTTGTTACCCCTGCTTTTTCTTTTTCTTTTTACAAATGCTCAAACATTTCGGATTATCATTTCTCCATCTTTAGAAGAATTAGTTTTAGATGGAAGACTGCTATTATTAATTTCTACAGATAACAGTAAAGAACCCAGGTTTCAGATTAGTGACGCCACAAATACTCAAATGGTTTTTGGTAAAGATGTAGAAAACTGGAAAACAAGTAGTTCGCAATTAATGAGTGTTGATGCTTTTGGTTATCCTATTGAGCGACTAAATGATATACCTGCAGGTGAATATTATGTACAGGCTTTATTACATAAATATGAAACCTTTCAGCTAAAATCAGGACATAATGTTAAACTGCCAATGGATAGAGGTGAAGGACAACATTGGAATGAAGCACCCGGAAATATTTATTCCACCCCTGTCAAAATTTCTTTTGATCCTAAAGCCTCAAAAGAAATTGCTATAATTATTGATAAAAAAATTCCACCCATAAATGAGCCGGATGATACGAAGTATATAAAGCATATAAAAATTCAAAGTAAGTTGCTTACAGAGTTTTGGGGGAGACCAATGTATTTAGGGGCACATGTATTATTGCCTGAAGGTTTCGATAAGCACTCGAATGTAAAATATCCCCTTGCTATATTTCATGGTCATTTTCCATCCGACTTTGGCGGCTTTCGCACTACTCCTCCGGACACCAACTTAAAACCAGATACGAATGACCGTTTTAAAATAACAGGTTATAATATTATTCAACAACAGGAAGCTTATGACTTTTTTAAACAATGGACAGGACCGAATTTTCCCAGAGTCATTGCAATAGAAATACAACATGCCAATCCTTACTATGATGATTCTTATGCTGTAAATTCTGCTAATCTGGGGCCTTATGGAGATGCTATTACTTATGAATTAATACCGGAAATAGAAAAACGTTTTCGGGGGATTGGTAAAGGATGGGCCAGGTTTTTATACGGGGGATCAACAGGCGGTTGGGAAGCGTTGGCAGCACAGGTATTTTATCCAGATGAATATAATGGAAGTTATGCAGCCTGTCCTGATCCAATTGACTTCCAACATTATGTTACTGTTGATTTATATAATGATAAGAATGCCTATTATGTAGAAAGTAATTTTAAAAAATTACAGCGCCCCGGTCATCGCAATTACTTAGGCCATGTAAGTGCTACCATTAAGGAAATGAATCATCGGGAGTTGGCACTGGGGACACGAAGCCGCAGTGGCGATCAGTTTGATATTTGGGAAGCTGTTTTTTCACCCATGGATAAAGATGGATATCCTAAAAGAATTTTTGATAAATATACTGGTGCTATTGATAAAACTGTGGCTAAGTACTGGAGGGATAATTATGATCTGTCGCATATTATTCAGAGAGACTGGTCTAAAATTGGAAATAAATTAAAAGGTAAAATTCATATTTATGTAGGTGATATGGATAATTTTTATTTGAATAATGCCGTATATTCTACAGAAGAAATGTTGAAGAAATTACAAAACCCTTCCTGCAATTGTGTAGTAGATTATGGTGACAGAGCGGAGCATTGCTGGAATGGTGATCATACACAGCCAAATTATATTTCCCGTCTCCGCTATAATCAAATGTTTATCAAAAAATGGGCAGAAGAAATAAAAACAAGAGCACCAAAAGGAGCTGATCTAAAATCCTGGAGGTATTGATATCGTTTAATCTTATGCTATTGATATCACATGCCAGCAT
>JACDAZ010000204.1 GCA_013695175.1 Flavisolibacter sp.
GTTATTAAATTGGTGTCTTTGTTTTCCTGTGAATGAGCAGCAGGTAAAACAGGTGAAAAAAATATAAACATCAAAAAAGAAAAAACCAGTTGCAACTTCATGTTCTAAATTTAATTAAATAATAGCAAGCAAAGGTAGAAAAGCTTTTATGGGTGCTTAAAATAAAAAACTGCTATTGCTCCCCCTTAAATGGAAGCTGTTTTGTGAAGGACCTTACTTAATTCTGCTCCCATTTCATTTTGCTTTTCAAGAGTCAGAATATCGGTATATGTAGTTTCAACCCATTGATAATTTGCTTTTCTAAAAACCTGAACAGGTAACCCAAACTGTTTTTGAAACAGCTGCTCCAGGTCCGCTACTGTAGTTGATGGAGATAGATTAATTACACCTTCTTTTAATCCTGGATTCACTTCTTTTAAAAGAAAACGATCATTTAGTTTCTGATCCTTTAACGAACTTTGACCAACTCTATGTTTATGCTTAAAGAATTCCAGTCTCAGAAAAGGAAAACGTGATGAAAACTGATATTTTAAATCATTTATAGTCGTGTCTTTTGTTAGTTTAATTTCCATATGTTTACTATTTTTCAATGTAAAAATTAAGCAGAAATTGAAACTCTTCTTACTGAATAAATCAACTCATCCAAATATTCTCCATTTTTAAAAATGGTTTTATTCAATCGTGCTTCTAATACAAAACCTGCTTTTTCGAGAGCTTTTTGTGATCTTGTATTGTTTCCAAAAGGCCTGGCATATATGCGATCAACATCAAAATTTAAAAACCCATAATGAAGCATATGCTTAATAGCTTTTGTAATAATACCCTTACCCCAAAAAGGTTCAGCAAGCCAATAACCCAGTTCTGCATTCTTTTTATAAATATCTTGCTGCGGATGAATTCCAATACCTCCGGCAGCTTCACCCCTTATTTCAATAGCCCGTATATGACGTGGTGATTGACTATTTGCCATTGCTATGAAAACTTTACCAGCATCCATTGTATAAGGATGTGGAAATACATCAGCCATAAACCTTGCAACCTCGTAGTTATTACCATATTTCACAAGACTTTCCAAATCATCTTCTTTCCAATCTCTTAATATAAATTCCATTTAAATAAAGTTATAACAGTATTACATTTTTTAGTGTCATCATACGGACTCATTTTTTTCTGATTCCATTGTATAATCATCAATATGATTCAACAAAATAAAGGGCAAAATAATTAGTATTAACACTATTCAGTTACAAATCAATAAATTTCTATATTATATTTTCTTTACGCTTACCTTCACGGGCTTTAAATCTACTATGGCATTACTTGAAAAGAATTTGGTTGTAAAAAAATCAACTATCACCGGAGCTGGTAAAGGCTTATTTACAAAAACGTTTATTTCTAAAGGAACCCGAATTGTTGAATATAAGGGCAGGATCACAACCTGGAAAGAAGTGAAAAACGATGATACCAATGGATACATTTATACCATTAATAGAAATCATGTTATAGATGCAAAACGTACTTTAAGTGCTCTTGCACGGTATGCTAATGATGCCAGGGGAATTACTAAAATAAAAGGCATAAACAACAATTCTGTTTATGTTAATGATGGACTTAAAGCATTCATAGAATCAACAAAAGACATAGAAGCCGGCAGTGAAATTTTTGTTGATTATACTAAAGAATATTGGGATGTGATGAAAGTGAATATTAAAAACCGGGAAGAAGCCGCCAAAAACAACCATACACCTGCTAATAAGAAGAAAAGCTAGACTATTTACTACAGTTACTTTTTAGAAGCTATCCTTTTTTTAAATAGAAAGAGCAGCATTTTTTGCCTTTCATGTATATTCTATATAATACCTTAATTGGAATATTCCCATTTATTAAATTGAGATCATATGAACAATCCAATAGAACAAAAAGGAACAGTTTTGCTTATCAGGTAGCAACTATTTTAGGATGTACTATAGCTGGTTTAAATGAAATGGAACACCAGGGTTTTAGCTCTTCTCTGATTAAAGGTATAGTAGCCAGTTATATAAAAATTGGTACATGATAAATGGTATGACAAATAAAAAACCGTCCCTGAAAGACGGCTCTTTATTTACAAGCAAGCAATAAATCTCATGTACTAAATTGAAAACTTTAAAAGGAAGGTTCTATTCCTTCATCTTTTGCAGGTTCTACATTTTCTATATTCCTGTTTAACCATTCAACGCATTCATGTAAGTTGGCAAACAGGTGCCTTTCTGCAACCAGTGCTGGAATTAATCTAATTTTCCGCAACATCAATTCAGGTTGTCTTTGAATTCCTGTAATTAATACATCAACCCCTCTGCGTTCAAGAGTTAGAATACTTTCTTCAAGTGCATATAATCCTGATTGATCTATGAATGGAACATTTTCCATTCGCATGATCACAAACCTAACACCCGGAAGTTGCTCTGCAAGGCGTTGAAATCCTGAAGCAAATCCAAAAAACAAAGGACCTTCTATACTTTTTACAAATACTTTCTTATTCCAGTCTTCAGGAACTTTTTCTCCCGACCAACTCAATTCATTTGTGTAGGATGTAAGTTCAGCTGTTTTAGAACGCTCTTCTGACAGGTCACTCATTTTTTTCATAAATAAAAATGCTGCCATCACCATTCCAATTCCAACCGCAGTTAACAAATCAAGAAATACCGTAACAAGCAACACTATTACCATAATAATAGCATCGGAACGGGGTACTTTACGGATATGCCTGAAGCCTTTGTAATCTAGTATCCCAATACCAACAGTTATCAATACTCCTGCTAAAACAGAATTAGGAATTAGAGCTGCATATTGACCAACACCTAATAATATTATAGCAAGTGTAATGGAATGTAACACGCCTGATAACCTGTTTCTTCCACCGGAACGAATATTTACCAAAGTTCTCATTGTGGCTCCTGCACCTGGTAAACCGGCAAATAAACCTGCAATTGAATTACCAATACCCTGCCCTATCAATTCACGGTTACTATTATGCTTGGTCTTGGTGACATTATCAGCCACAACAGAAGTAAGCAGGGAATCTATACTACCTAAGGCAGCTAGTGTAACTGCTGCTGTAAATATTTCATGGTATAAAACAGATGAAATATTTAAAAGTTCTGAACTAAAGATTTTAGGAAGTCCTTTAGGAATATCTCCAATAACCGGTACATCCGCCTTAACAAATACAGAAATAACTGTAACTGCCAGTAATGCAACTAATGTGCTGGGGACAGATTTAGTGATTTTTGGAAAAATATAAATGATAGCTATGGTTAAAGCTG
>JACDAZ010000278.1 GCA_013695175.1 Flavisolibacter sp.
ATCCTTGCGAATGGCAGATTTTGAGTCTGCTGCGTCTACCAATTCCGCCACCCGGGCATAATTCTAATAATTTGGCAGGGCGGCAATATTACGACTTTTGAAATAATTGAAATCTTAAGATGTATAAATAATTTGTAAAGATTATTTACAACATTTATTTTGCGGAATAAAAATCTTATACAGAATGCTTAGTATTTTTTGAAGAGGAGGTTCAACTTTTTTCTTTTCCAATAAAATTAAAAGCGAAACAAAATCCGAAATTTTTCTTTCATCTATTTATCAAACATTTCACTCCTTCACTAACGTATTTGTTTAACTGCAGATTAAAAAGCAATTTTGCAAGGCATGAGTTTAAAGATTGGTTTAATAAAAGAAGGAAAAATACCAGCAGATAACAGGGTGGCTCTTACACCAGCCCAGGCAAAAGCTATTCAATCCCATTATCCCGGTGTCCAGGTAGTTGTTCAGCATTCTAATGACAGGTGCTATAAAGATGCAGAATACAAACGTGCAGGTATAGAAGTGACAGATGATATGTCAGCCTGCGATATTTTAATGGGTATAAAAGAAGTACCCGTTCATCAGTTAATTGCAGGAAAAAAATATCTCTTCTTTTCCCACACCAAAAAGCAACAACCGCATAACCAAAAATTATTGCAGTCAATCATTCAAAAAAAAATTACCCTTATTGATTTTGAGTGCCTGGAGCATGAAGACGGTCAACGCATTATTGGTTTTGGTTTTTTTGCAGGTATTGTAGGAGCACACAACGGTATGATGGCTTATGGTAATAGAACCGGCAGTTATGAATTGTGCCGGGTATTTGAACATAAAACATTTAGAAAACTGATTGACACCTATTTTGGTTTAAAGTTGCCCAACATCAAAATTGCAGTAACCGGTTCGGGCAGGGTAGCACAGGGCATACTGGAAATTATGAACCTGATGCAGATTAGGGAAGTGGAGAAAGAAGAATACGTGGAAAGAGAATTTGCCTATCCTGTTTATGTGCACCTTAAAGGCAGTGACCTTTATTTAAAAAAATCCGGCGAACCTTATAGCAGGTCCGATTTCCATGTACATCCACAGAGTTATAAAAGTCTGTTCAGGCACTATACTTTACATACCGATATTTTAATGAATGGAGTGTATTGGGATCAGAACATTCCCAGGCTTTTTGAAAAAGAAGATGTTTTAAATCCTGCATTCCGCATACAGGTTATTGCAGATGTGACTGATGATGAAAATGGTTCGGTACCCATCAACTTAGGTGACCAGACTATTGAGGATCCTGTTTACGGTGTGGATAAGAGAACATTAAAAAAAACAACACCTTATCAAAAAGGATCAGTAGACATCTTGGCTGTAGGTAACCTGCCCAATGAATTGCCGCGTGATGCTTCCCGTTATTTTGGCGACCAGCTTCTTAAATATGTGATACCCGATTTGGTAAAAGGAGGGTCTGCCGTTATTGAAAATGCCACTATAGTAAAAGAAGGGAAGCTCCCTAAAAATTTTGATTATCTGAGAGAATTTGCAGAAGAAAAAATTCCGGTTCACAAATAGAGGTAATAATCGCGTAGCATTTCTTTAAATGTTGTTGAATAATCATCTCCATTCTTTATATCAATGGAAGTTGATTCAAAGTCTCCCGGAATATTACTACCACTAATTATAATGCGAAATGGATTATGGTTTTCTGTTTGTTTGACCTCCACTATTTTATATATCTGCAGGTTTTGCTTTTTTAATAAAGATGCTATATCATTTTTTCTTTTAAAAGGCAATAGAAGGAAAAATTTTCCTGCTTGATTTAATTTATGGCTTATGATCTCCACCAATTGCTGCAAAGTAAGATGGCTGCTATGGTGGGCTGCATTTTTTAACAGTGCATCGGATTTTAAATCATGCTCATAAAAAGGTGGATTTGAAATAATAAAATCATATCCTAGGGGTGTAAATGTTTTTATATCGTGGTGATGAATTATGATAGCATGTTCAAAGGCGGCCGTATTTATATTTTCACCTGCCTGGATTGCAGCACCGTTCTCAATTTCTACTGCATCAATTTTTAGTTTTGTTTTTTGGGCCACCATCAGTGATAATAAACCACTTCCTGTACCCATGTCCAATGCTTTTTTTCCTTCTGTATGTTCTTTACTTATTTCGCCAGCACACCAGGCACCAAACAAACAGGCATCTGTTGTAACCTTCATGGCAGTTTTATCATGAAATACAACAAACTGTTTAAACTTAAAATAAGGATTAGCCATAGTGGATTGTGCAGTACAGATTTATTTCCATTCTGCTTTTGCCGAAGAAGTAACGGATAAAGGAGAAAAGTCTTTATCTAAATATTTATAATATGCAGTAAAGGCAAT
>JACDAZ010000281.1 GCA_013695175.1 Flavisolibacter sp.
AGATTTTGTTCCAACATATGGAATAAATGTAGTAGCAGGAAGAAATTTCAGGGATGACTATGGCTTCGATACATCTTCTTTTATTTTAAATGAAGCTGCTGTACAGGTGTTGGGACTTAAATCACCCGAAGATGCTATAGGAAAACAGTTTCAGTATGGAAATCGTAGAGGAACATTGATTGGAGTTATAAATGATTTTCATTTTGAATCATTACACCAAAGGATTTTACCCATGGTGTTTTTCCAGTCCATGTTTCGTGAAGGGTATGGAAATATTTCAGTAAAAGTTTCAGGTAATAATATGCCTGCAGCATTAGCATATATTGAAGAGACCTGGAAAAAATTCGTACCTGATATTCCTTATGATTATACATTCCTTGATGATAATTATAACAGGTTATACGAAGCAGAACAAAGGCAAAGTACCATATTCACTTCGTTTGCCTTCATTGCTATTTTAATAGCCTGCCTTGGTTTATTTGGATTATCTGCTTTTGCTATAAATCAACGTGTAAAAGAAATTGGTATTCGTAAAGTTTTAGGTGCCAGTGTAAGTACAATTGTTGGTTTACTTTCTAAAGATTTTTTAAAGCTGGTATTGATTGCTGCCATCATTGCTTTCCCTGTTGGCTGGTTTGCAATGAATAAATGGTTGCAGGATTTTGCATATAGGGTAGATGTGCAATGGTGGGTATTTATTCTGGCTGGGGTTGTAGCAACTGCGGTGGCATTTTTTACCATCAGCTTACAGGCAATGAAAGCAGCAAGGGCTAACCCGGTTAAAAATTTAAGAACTGAGTAAGAATATTTATTAAAGTAAAACATAAAATAAGATTGTTATAACTAATAGGAGTCAACTGAAGAACTAAGCTCAAACATGATATATGTTTAGAAATTACATCAATATGGCCTGGCGCAGCATTATGCGAAACCGTATGTTTTCTTTGGTGAACATTTCGGGATTAGCATTAGCAATTGCAGCCTGTTTACTTATTGGGTTATATGTGTATCATGAATGGAATTATGACAGGCAAAGTCCACATGCCTCACAAATTTGGAGGGTTTATAATCAAACTATTACTGATGGCAAAACTGTAACACAAGATGCAAATACACATGGCATACTTGGTCCCACGCTAAAAGCAGACTTGCCGGAGGTGGCAGATTACACACGTTTGTTTAATCACGGTGAAAAAGAAATAAATGTTGTTTTAGATGCAATGCCATACAAGATTCAAAATGTATGGATGGCAGACCCCGGCTTTTTAAGAATGTTTCCCCAGGAGTTTATAGCGGGAGATGCAGAAACGGCTTTGAATGATCCATACTCTGTGATTATAACACAATCTATTGCCGAAAAATTATTTCCCGGCGTATCACCAATCGGACAGGTAATAAAAGTGCCTGGTGGTTGGTTTGTTGGTGATTATACAATAAATGCTGTTGTCGCAGATCCACCTTCGAATACACATCTTAAATTCAATATGCTGGCTTCGTATGCTACACGCTATGCACAGGGACATATAGAAGACTGGTCAGGCTACTGGGATTATAATTATTTCCAATTAATACCTGGGGCTGATGTAAAAAAAGTTGAAAGGCAGCTTAAAAAATATTCTGATGATCATTTAAAACAGGCTGGCATTAGTTTGTTCATGCAGCCTTTTACAGATATTCATTTACGTTCCAGTCTTACTTATGAAATAGAACCTAATGGAGATCTAACTACGATTCGTGCGTTAGCTTTAATAGCACTTATTATTTTAGTCATTGCTTTTATAAATTACATAAACCTGACTACTGCCCAGTCCTTATTAAGAGCGAAAGAAGTAGGTGTGAGAAAAGTATTAGGAGCAAATAGATTACACCTTATCCGCCAATTTCTTTTCGAAGGTGGATTGATTAGTTTGGTAGCAATTATATTGGCAATAATTATCCTGTGGATTGCATTGCCTTTTTTCCAAAATTTTGCAGGGATTCAACTGGTAAACTATAAAGGATTCAATGAATCATTTTGGTTGATAGTTCCATTGATATGGCTGCTTGCTATTGCCGGTGGCTGCTTGTATCCTGCATTTGTGTTATCTGCTTTTTCACCCCTGGTTACTCTAAGGGGAAAGTTAGGATTAAATGGAAAGAATAACCTGCGGCGTGTACTTGTGATAATACAATTTGTATTTTCTACCATACTTATTGTAGCTGTTTTTGTTATAGTGCAGCAATTGAAATATATGAGCCATCATGATAAAGGATTATCGCTTGATCAGGTGGTTGCCATGAAACTCCCGGTAATGGACTGGAGAGAAGACTCATTAAACAGGATGCGTGTTAGTGTATTACAACAAAAGATATCAAAGCTTGCAGAAGTTAGTTCTGTTTCAGGTTCCAATATTGTTCCAGGTCAGGGCATTTCAACAATAGCAGGAACCAGTGGAGGCGTGTACTGGACAAGAAATCCTTCAGCTGTTACACCTGAAACCATATATTATTATAATGCTGAACCTTCATTTTTTTCTACTTACTCAATTCGTTTTAAAGCAGGTGCTCCTTTTGCGGCACCAGATCGCAGGACAGCTGGACAGCATGTCATCATTAATGAATCACTTTTAAATTTATTGGGTTTTGCCAATGCCGAATCAGCAGTAGGCGAAGAACTGGCATATCAATCTAATCAGGATTTCAAAATGAAGATCCATGGAGTGGTTGCCAATTTTCATATAGAGTCTTCAAAAGAGCCGGTAAGGCCTTCATTTTACTTCTGTGCTCCCCTGGTTACGAATGGATACTTATCTATTAAAACAACTTCGGCAGAAATATCGGGTGTGTTAAAGAAGCTCCAGGCAATATGGAAAGATTTATTTCCTGAAAGTGTATTTGAATACTTATTTATAGATGATCAATTTAATCATCAGTATAAAGCTGAAAAACAGCTTGCTTACATTGTTAGTGGCTTTACATTTTTTGCAATTTTCATTGCCTGCATAGGGTTGTTTGGTCTTGTCATTATTACTACAGGACAAAGAAGAAAAGAAATAGGAATACGTAAGGTTTTGGGAGCTTCTGTAGTCAATATTGTAACCCTTTTATCTAAAGACTATGTAAAACTGGTTTTGATTGCCATGTTCATTGCTATACCTATAGCATCAATAGTTTTAAATAAATGGTTACAAAATTTTGCATTTAGAATTGAAATTGAATGGTGGGTATTTGTCCTTTCAGGATTAATAGCAGCCTTTATTTCTTTACTGACGGTAAGCTCTCAAAGTTTACAGGCAGCCAGGTCTAATCCGGTAAAAAATTTAAGAACAGAATAAGATAAAAAATGCAAAATATAAATGAAAAATCAGGATGTCTATCTCTGACTACTGATAACTAAATTCGAAAATTATGTTTAGAAACTACATCAAAATAGCATGGCGCAACCTGGTCAAGCAAAAAGCTTTTTCTATTCTAAACATTACAGGATTGGCAATTGGCTTATCATGTTTTCTGTTAATAGCAGTATATGTTTTAGATGAAATTAGTTACGATGGGTACCATGAAAAAGCAGATCGTATATATCGTATTAATTCTGATTTAGTTTTTGGAGGAGAAGAACAACGATTGCCTTTTACTTCTGATGTCATAGGTGCTACATTAAAAAACGATTATCCGCAGGTAGAAGAATTTGTGCGCATCTACACCTCCAATGGTTCAAAGCTGGTTAAAAAAGGAAATGAATTTATCACTGAACAAAGAGTTGGTCATGCTGATTCTACATTTTTTGATGTATTTACTTTACCTGCATTGAAAGGAGATACAAAATCAGCACTGAATGAACCCAATACAGTTGTTGTTACAGAATCAACTGCCAACAAATATTTTGGATCAACAGATATTATAGGAAAAACAATTGAAACCAATGAAAATAACAGCACTCTATATAAAATTACTGCTGTTATAAAAGATATCCCCAACAACTCGCATTTTAATTTTGATTTTATTTTTTCTATGGATAATGTAAATTATTCATGGGGCATGCACCTTAGCCATAATTTTCATACTTATCTTCTTTTAAAGCCGGGAACTGAAGTAAAAAGATTTGAAAAAAATCTGGATGAGTACATTTTAAATTATGTACTGCCACAGGCAAAAACTGTTTTGAATATTGAAAGTATGGAGGAATTTGCGAGGGCAGGAAACAAATTAAAATACTCGCTCGTTCCAATCACTGATATTCATTTGATGTCTGACCGGCAATTTGAAATGTCAGCCGGCGGAAATATTCAATATGTATATATTTTTTCCGCAGTTGCACTTTTTATATTATTGATCGCCTGCATCAATTTTATGAATCTTACTACGGCACGTTCATCTAACCGTGCTAAGGAAGTAGGTATCAGAAAAGTGCTGGGTACAAATAAAAAAAGATTAGTAATACAGTTTTTATCCGAGTCAACATTAATGGCCGTTATATCCATGATTCTGGCAATCATCATTGCTTTTCTGGTACTTCCTTTATTTAATGATGTTTCTGCCAAGCAAATGACTATTCAGTCTTTGTTTACGCCGTGGATTATTCCTGTTCTAATTATTTTGCCTTTCCTGGTTGGCTTGCTGGCGGGCAGCTACCCTGCCTTTTATCTTTCTGCATTTCAACCTATACAAGTGCTGAAAGGAAAAATGAATATGAGTGCAAGGGGCGGTGGATTAAGAAATGTGCTTGTAGTATTTCAATTTGCAACATCCATTATTCTTATTATAGGTACCATTGTTATTTACAGACAACTGAATTATATACAAACAAAAAATGTCGGCTTTAATAAAGACCAGGTTCTCATAGTTGACAATGCGTATACCTTACGCAACAATACAGAAGCATTTAAAAATGATATGCTAAACACGCCAGGCGTTATGATGGCAACTTATAGTTCATATTTACCCGTATCAAATTCATCACGAAATGATAATACTTTTTCAACTGAATCTGTAATGACTTCAGAAAATGGATTTGGCATGCAGGTATGGAGTGTAGATGACCAGTACATACCTACAATGGGAATGGGAATGAAAACAGGAAGAAATTTCTCAAAAGATTATCCTACAGATTCTAATGCAGTAATTATAAATGAAACTGCAGCTAAAATGCTGGGTGGCGAAGATGTTATTGGAAGAAGGATTTATACTACTACAAATTTTGAAACGGGTGAACTAACTGCATACACAATAATTGGTGTTGTTAAAAACTTTCATTTTGAATCACTAA
Source organism: Flavisolibacter sp. (assembly GCA_013695175.1). Classification (GTDB taxonomy): domain Bacteria; phylum Bacteroidota; class Bacteroidia; order Chitinophagales; family Chitinophagaceae; genus Flavisolibacter. The sequence goes on from JACDAZ010000281.1 coordinate 5,246, forward strand.
AACAAAATATTGGGCCCTTGTGCATGCTGTTAAAAAGAAGCACAGGGATAGTGTCTTTTAAAATTGCAGGCAATGAAAGTGGAAACATACTTGCGAAGGCAGAAAAAGCATGGAAATCTATGGTGCCTGCCATGCCATTTACATATCGTTTTATGGATGAATCATTTGAGGATATGTATCGTGCAGAACAAAGGGTAGGAAAAATTTCTCTCATCTTTTCAGTAATTGCCATTTTTATTGGTTGTCTGGGTTTATTTGGGCTGGCTGCATTCATTGCTGAACAGAGAACAAAAGAAATAGGCATCAGGAAAGTATTAGGAGCCAGTGTAAATGGAATTGTGCATTTATTATCAAAAGATTTTTTAAAGCTTGTGCTGATTGCATTTGTTATAGCTGCTCCATTTGCATGGTGGGCAATGCATAAATGGCTGGAAGATTTTGCATTTAGAATTAATATCAGTTGGTGGATTTTTTTAGTGGCAGGTCTGATCGCACTTTCCATTGCATTATTTACGGTTAGTTTCCAGGCTATACGTGCAGCACTGGCTAACCCGGTGGATAATTTGAGAACGGAATGAAGTGGTAATTATGAATTATGAATTTAGAATTAATAATGCTGACAGCTTAACCTGATACATGATACCTAATACCCATACCCCGATACCTAAAACCTGAAACCAAAAAAACTATGTTTAAAAATTATTTAAAAATAGCATACCGTAATATTTTAAAACACAAGGTTGATTCGGCTATTAACCTGGTTGGACTATGTGTTGCCTTTACAGC
>JACDAZ010000285.1 GCA_013695175.1 Flavisolibacter sp.
GTAAAATAGCATCCCCCTCCCGGTATGTAACTGCAAAAATGGCCGTAAGTCCAATAGCAACTAATAAAACGTATAACCATATTAATACAGGATCAACACCTTTTGAAATAGTTCCTTTGCTTGTATTCATTATACCAACCTTTTCCTGTTTATATAAATTGTTGTCCTCGGATCTATGGCTTCTGCTTTATTATGAAAAGCTGTACGAACCGGTACCGGAGGATTTCGTTTAGGTTGTTGTGGAGCCGAACCGCCTCTGCGGATATATTTTTTTATATAACTACTGTCTTTAGTAAGCTTAAACCAATACCATGCTCTTGTAGAATCTGCTTTATACTGCTCTCTTACCAACCAACCCGGCATCAGATCGGTGCTGGCTACATATTCAATTTTCTTTTTAGTTTCTTCACGCAAAGTATCATTTAAATACTTTTCCATCATGATTGCCGCAATAGGACCCGCCCATGTAGAACCATAACCCGCATTTTCTACAATAACAGCAATGGCAATTTTAGGATCTTCCATAGGAGCAAAACAAACAAACAGAGAATTGTCTTTTAGCTTTGTTCTCTTACCATCTAGAACACGATAGTTTTCGGCAGTACCAGTTTTAGCGCAAACATTTATTCCCGGCAATGCAGCCCCACGTGCAGTACCTTTTGTAACAACATCATTCATCCCCCAAATTACAGCCTGGTACGCCGAATCGGAGATATGTGTAAGTACTTCATGCTTCTCCCTGAATTTGTTTAAAATAGTGTCACTCTTATTTTCACTTTCTATACTTTTTACAAAATGTGGTACATAATAATATCCTTTATTAGCAATAAGGCACATTGCATTTGCTAACTGCAAAGGAGTAGTCAACATCATATCCTGCCCTATACCCAATGTTAGATTAGTACAGGAATTCCAGCTATTCCTATATACTTTATTATAAACAGATGTATCTGGTATATTGCCCCCGTTTTCACTGGGTAAGTCTATTCCTAACCTAACTCCTAACCCAAATATATTCATGTATTCCTGCCACTTTGCATATCCATCCTTTACATTTTTATACTTACGATTATCCACTGTTAACCTGTAAATATGGGTATAATAAGAATTACATGAATTGGCTATACTTAATCTTAAGTTAGCAGCATGTCCCGGGTTTTTGTGCGTGCATTTTACCGGACGTGCACAACCATAATAAGCACCTCCGCACCCTAAACCAAAAGAAGGTGATATGACGCCTTCATCCAAAGCAACCAAAGCACCAACAGGTTTAAATGTAGAGCCAGGAGGGTATCTTCCATTAATGGCGCGATTTAATAAAGGACCCGCAACATCCAACACAAGACGGGAATAATTTTTTCTCTTATCTGAACCGGTTAATTCATTGGGATCAAAACTAGGACCTGATACCATAGCAAGTATACCACCGGTTTTCGGTTCTATAGCAACCAACCCTCCAACTTTGTTAGACATTAATTTTTCTGCCAATTGTTGCAACTCGATATCCAAATATGTTTTTAAACCGCGACCTGCTATGGCTGCAGTATCAAATTCTCCACCTTCATATTTTCCAACAAGTCTGTTCCTGTTATCTTTTATCCAAAATTCTACTCCACGCTGTCCCATCAATACTCTTTCATAATAAGACTCCATTCCGCTTCTTCCCACATAGTCACCCGACCTGTAAAAGTTACCTGAACGTGCAATGATGGTTGAATCTACTTCGCCAACATATCCTAAAATATGTGCAGCTGCATTATAAGGATATAAACGTACCGGTCGTTGCTGTAAATAAAAGCCGCTTCCAAAACGCCACATATTTTCTTCAAAGCGAGCGTATTTCTCAGGAGACAGCAGTTCTTCAAAAGATGAAGGTCTATAACGTCCGTTTCGTAAAATAGCACCAATCATACGTTCACGGAATTCTGTAGTATCAATTTCCAGCATGCGGCACAAAAAAGAAGTATCTACATTTCTAACTTCTGAAGGAGTAACCATCAAGTCATACATCAATATATTATTTAAAATGGCACGACCCTTCCTGTCAGTTATGATTCCCCGGGGTGGATACACAACTTTACGTGCAACTGCATTGTCCTGTGCTAATTGCTGGTATTTCCCTGAAAGAACTTGTAAGTTAAAAAGTTGGGCAATGAAAATCAGGAATGTAATAAGAACAATAATCCGGATTATATAACTTCTTGATTGGTTAAACACAGGCATATAACGACGTTAGCACCAGGTGAATTGATAGATACTTATGCAAATTTTGTTAAACTAAAGCAGATGTGCAAATAACAATTTGCTAAATCCAAATAAATAATCTTTTAAGGGAAGAAACAGCCTGCAGTTTCTCCGGTTAAATTAAGCGGTGTTGGTTCTGTATTTTAAACTTCTTGGGAACATTAGTTCCACAGTTGTTATCAAAAGCATACTTACAGCAGTAGTTGAACCAACTTTTATTAAAAAATCCAGGAAAGATCCAAATTGAAGCCACTCCAATAATACCAGATAAGTATGATGCAGTAAGGTTAAAATAAATGCATAGATCATATACTGCGTCCAGCCCATACCACGCGGCGATGGTTCATGGAAAGTGAGTTCAGTGACTTCCTTAGAAATAAGAATACCAATAATAAAAGGTCTTATATAGGCAATCAGCACACAGGCAGCTGTATGCAAACCAGGTGTTAATTTAAAATAATCCAGTGTAAGACCTGTTATAAACCCAATAAATAATAAGGAAAGCCTGGGTGTATTAAAAGGTAGCCAAAGAATAAATACAAAATATAAGTAAGGGATAATGAAGCGATGCAGGTGTGGTATTTTATTTAATACATAAACCTGCACTAATATGAATATGGCTAAACGAAAAATATTTTTAATTAAATCACTCACCGCATTACCTCCTGTCCTGGTTTAATATGTTTTCTGTATCTGTGTTCAATTGCAGTTGTTCTTCACGCTGCAGGTTTTCGACAACAAATACCTGTTGTATACTGGTAAAGTCGGTAGCCGACCGAACTTTTAATAAATAAAATCCTGTTGCCTGGTCCACCTTCACTTCTGCTATTGTACCTATTAAAAAACCAGGAGGATAATTATAAGAATACCTGCTGGTAAGTACAGAATCACCTTTGTTTATTTCTACATCTTTGCTAATGCCATCCAGAGTCAGAAATCTTGGATCAGCAGCATCCCATCTTATAGTTCCGGCTGCTAATGAAGTTTTCATCATGGCAGGCACACGACTTTTGGTATGCAGCAATCCCATTACCTGGCTAAAATTGGGACTCACATTAATAACTACACCTACTATAGCACCATCTGAATTTATAACAGCCATATTATCTCTTACCCCATTATTAGCGCCCCTGCTCAATTGCAGGTAATTATTTTCAAAATTTACAGAGTTGTAAACCACTTTGGCATCCCGGTATACATATCGCCTGTACTCGGTTTTTAATGTGTCAAACTTTAGTGAGTCAACAACTACTTGTAAACCTGTATCGGGAAAATTATAATTGGTTTTTAAAAGATTCAGCAATGAGTCATTCATTCTATGCACCCTCCTGTTCTCCTCCCTTAATCTAAAATAATCATCTACTTTATCAACCTGGCTGTTTATACTGCCAGTTAATTCATTTGCTACACCCAAAAAAACAGTACGGTGAAAGCGGTTGAACCGGAAGAACATCCATAGCGCTATTCCTTGCAAAACAAGAAATGTAAGCAACACAAAATACCGCCTGATAAAAAGAAAAATGTTGCGCATAAGTCCACTCCGGAATCAACCCTAATGGGTAGATGTTTGTAGAGTTGTATTTGGATGAATAGTCATAAAAGAAAAAAAATGATCTAACGCATTACAAAAGGATACCGTTCATAGTGCTTCAAAGCCAAACCGGTGCCTCTTACTACACTTTTAAGTGGGTCATCTGCAATGTGTACAGGTAATTTAATTTTCTGGCTTAATCTTTTATCAAGACCCTTTAGCAATGCACCACCCCCGGTTAAATACAATCCCCGGCGGTAGATATCAGCAGCCAGTTCCGGTGGTGTTTGTTCAAGGGCTTTTAAAATAGCTTCTTCTATTTTGAATATACTTTTATCAAGGGCTTCAGCTATTTCCTGAAAGCCTACCATTATTTGTTTTGGTATACCTGTTACCAGGTCTCTGCCGTTTACGGGAATATCATCGGGTGGGTTGTCAAGATCTTTCATGGCAGCACCAATCTGAATTTTTATTTGTTCAGCAGTACGCTCGCCTATTAATAAGCTATGATACCTTCTAAGAGCTTCCATGATATCGGCAGTAAACTCATCTCCTGCAATACGTATTGATTGGTCGCAAACAATACCTGCAAGGGCAATAACCGTAATACCTGTTGTACCTCCTCCAATATCAATAATCATATTCCCAACAGGTTCTTCTACATCTATTCCTATACCTAAAGCAGCCGCCATGGGTTCATGAATTAAATAAACTTCTTTGGCACCTGCTTGTTCTGCACTATCTCTTACTGCTCTTTTTTCTACTTCTGTTATGGATGATGGTATACAAATCATCATTCTCCAACTTGGTGGGAAAAGAGGTTTTTTAGGATAAACGAGTTTAATCATTTCCCTAAGCATCAGTTCAGCAGCATTAAAATCTGCAATAACACCATCTTTTAAAGGCCTTATTGTTTTAATACTCTCATGGGTTTTTTCGTGCATCATCAACGCCCTTTTACCTACTGCCAGAACTTCTTTAGGATTATTTCTGTTGAGGGCAACAATGGATGGTTCATTTACAACCACTTCATCATTATGAATTATTAAAGTATTTGCTGTGCCCAGGTCAATGGCAATTTCTTGAGTGAACCAGTTGAATAGTCCCATGCTGCTATATTGGATTATTTAGTGAAAGTTGCTTGCAAATTTGCTGCAAAAATTTGATTGCGCAAAGCAACGTATTTAGTTTCAGGTTTTAAATTAAAATGTAAAAAACTTTATTCTAATTTTTTCTTCTGTTTTACCTGATAGTGTTTCATTGCCATTTAAGTCTGGTTTTCAAATTTTACTATCAACTTAAATCAAAAAACAGTTCTAAAGGGTTACATGTTATTGATAATACAAATTTTTATCCTTTAAAAAAATGAAATCAATCTTTTTTTGATTCTTTATAAATAGATAAATATGGTTAATAATTTAAGGCTACAAAAAGTCAAAAATGCATAAAATCAAATTTTTAAACCTTTCATTCCCGATTAAAACAGCCTGGGATTTATAATTCTTCCCATAACTATTCCTAATTAAATCGCTGTTATTCACCTAAAACTGGCACAATAATAGCTTTTCCCTCATAATATTTTTTTTGTTCTGAGCTAACCTATGCA
>JACDAZ010000287.1 GCA_013695175.1 Flavisolibacter sp.
GTTGCCTTATCGTATTCTGCATTCCCGGTTGTATAATTAATTTTTTCTAAAATAAAGTTTTTAACCTAAAAGATTTATATATAAACAGTAATAGAAAGATATAAGGCCGCAGTTTTGGAAGGTGCCTGCTCAAAAAAATGGAGCAAATCATTAAACATATTACTAAATGCCGGTATGATGGCTCCAAGCAGATTCATCATCATTGGAGCAATTTGTTTTAAAAAAGGAAATGTAAGAGACGATTTCATGGTATCTTCTTTAATCACATGTAATTGCTCTGCATAAAATACAAACAAACTAAAAATAAATAAGTACAGGATAGAAAAAAATAAAACGCCACCAATTCTGTTTACCCATCCTAAGGTAATTGCAGATAATAATCCTTCAATAGCTTTTGCACCAAGCCTGACTAAAAAAACAACCAGCAAAAAAACAAGAGTGAATGCAATAAATGGAAGCCACCTTTGAGAAATAGTGAAACTTTCACTGATATATGAAGCTGCAATAGAGGATAGTTTTATGGCAGCAGCTAATCCAATAAAAAAACCAATAAATGAAAATACAGCTACTACAAGACCTTTTCTTAATCCCTTAAAAAAAGCAAAAACCAAAATTATAAGTACTATGCTGTCCAGAAACATAAAACCAGCTAAGAGGATAGTAATTGCTTAACTGTTTCTGATATAGTTTTACCATCCGCACGACCGGCCAGTTTTTTGGTTGCCACTCCCATTACTTTACCTAAATCTGACATTGATGTGGCACCCGTTTGAGCAATTATTTGCTGCAGCTCTTTTTCAATATCTTCTTTACTCATTTGCTCAGGTAAAAACTTCTCTATAATGGCAATTTCTTCTTTTTCTTTTACAGCCAAATCATCTCTTCCCTGTTGCTCATAAATCTGTAAAGATTCTTTTCGCTGTTTCACCATTTTTTGAAGTATTGAAGTTTCTTTTGCTTCATTGATTTCACCACCGGCACCGGGTTCTGTTTTTGCCTTTATAATTTCAGCTTTTATAGCTCTCAGTCCTCTTAGTTTTGCTTCATTTTTTTCTTTCATGGCATCTTTCATTTCTGCCATAATATTTTGTTCCAGGCCCATAATCTATTATTTATTATTACAAATAAGTTACTTGGTTTCCAGTTTGTTCTCTTTCATTTGCATGTGCTGAAATTTTTGGTAAAAGTTTTTAGCAAATGTTTTCATATCATTAACCAGTTCTGTTTGTTTGGTTGCCCTTTCAAAAGTATCAGCCATGGTCATCATAGTCTGGTAATAAAAATCTGCCATTTCATCTACCATCATTTTTTCTGTCCAGAGGTCTATGCGTAAGGCTGCTTTATCAGCGCCATCCCAAATAGAAAGTAAAAATGCTTTTGCCTGCTGTTTGCCATCTGCAGTGCTTTCTGTAGCCTGCCATTCTATCTTTTGGGGAATCCTTTTTTCATCAAGATCTACATCTAAAGTTATAGTCGATTTCTTCATTTTTTAATTTGCGGCGAAGGTAAGTAAAGTGATAATTATCTTTATGATCACAAGGGGTTGCAGTTCTTAAAGTCTTGTTGCAGCAGCTTTTTCAATAGATTCCCAAAGCAGATCTGCAGTACGTGACCAGGAATATTTTGATGCAATCAATTTTCCCTTTTCAATAAGTTTTTGTCTTAAATCTTCATCTTTATATATAAGCATCATTTTATCTGCTATATCTGCAATATCTACTGGGTCAAAAAATAAGGCTGCATCTTCTGCAATTTCCTGCATGGATGAATTTTCAGATGTAAGCACCGGAACTTCAGATTGCATAGCCTCTAAAACAGGAATACCAAAACCTTCAAAGTGTGATGGATAAACTAAGGCATAAGAAGCTGCTATTAATTTAGCCATTTGCTCTTCAGCTATATATCCTGTTACAACTACATCTTCCTTATACTTATACGAACTCAGCAGGTTGTGAAATTCATCATTCTTCCAGCCGTACCTGCCGGCTAATACCAGTTTCCAGTTGCTTCTTTGCCTTTTTTTAAAAATGGAAAATGCTTTTAAAAGATTGATCAGGTTTTTGCGGGGATGGATGGAACCAGCATATATAAAATATTCCCTGCTTTGGGTGTATTGCTGTTTTATAGCTATTTTATCTTCAAAGGGCAGTGGTTTAAAAATATTATTAGCTGCACAATAAACCACATTTATTTTTTCCGGGGAGATTGAATAATTGTTTAGAATATCTGCTTTTGAAAATTGAGATACAGTAACAATAGAGGCTGCTTTACTTAAAAACTTTGGAGTATATCGATTATAAAAAAATAAATGACTTTTAAAATAACCCTGAGGATAATGCAAATAACCTAGATCATGAACTACAATACACTGGGGTACCTTGGTAGTTAGTGATGCAAAGCCGTCCATTGAAACAAAAACGTCAGCTTTTATTTTTTTTAATAAGGATGGGATTTTAAGATCAAACCAAAACTTCCATAGAAGAGGGTGACGTGCAGGGGGTGATAAAACTAAATGCTTAATATTGGCACCTTCTATTTCCGGTTTTTTAAAAGGTCGGTCGTATATGATATAGTATTTATTATCAGGATACTTTTGTGTCAACTCCCTGATTACCTCTCGTGTAAAATATCCTATTCCTTCAAGCTTATCGTTTATTAGAAACCGTCCGTTAAAAGCAATCACCATAACACCCAAAGGTAAAGTGGCTATAAAATATCAGAACTATATGTCCTTTTTTTTCTTCAATTACTTCCTTATGGTGCTAATCTTCAACAACTTCTTCGAAAATTGGGTTGTTTTAATGATTTGGGCATTGGTATCAATTTTGTTAAACTATTTAAAGAGGTTGCTTCACTCTTACCATACAAACTTATTTGAACGACCTCTTAGGTGGAAGAGGATGGTGGCTTGTAAAAGGGGTCTTGGTTCGGGACCCCTTTCTTTTTGCCCTTACTTTATTAGCTTATTTTGTTGATACTGCAGTTGCCCATGCATTCATTTTTCTTTCTGCAATATCAAGAGGCATTACCCCATCTTTCAGCAATTCATCATGAAATTCAGCAAGTTTAAATTTGTCTCCTAATTGTTGTTGATATTTATTTCGGAGTTCCCAAATTTTTATGGATCCTATTTTATAAGACAAGGCCTGGGCGGGTATAGCCATATATCTTTCTATTTCTGCTGTGGCAGCCTCCTCACTCATTGCCTGGTTATCGGTCACATATTTTATAGCTTGTTCACGTGTCATTCCTTTGGTATGTAATCCTACATCAACCACTAATCGAATAGCCCGGTGTATTTCATCTCCCAAAGCGCCCATATATTGATAGGGGTCTGTGTATAATCCCAGTTCTTTTCCCAGACTTTCAGAATATAAAGCCCAGCCCTCACCAAAGGCACCGTACCAACTGAACCTTCTGAATTTTGGTAAGTTTTCATTTTCCTGTTGCAAAGAAGTTTGATAGTGATGTCCCGGAATGGCTTCATGAAGAAAAAGTGATTCCATGCCGGAAGTTGTGTTGAACCTGGTTGCATCTACAATAGGCACATAAAATATTCCGGGTCTGCTGCCATCCGGTGTTCCCTGCTGGTATTCTGCGGCGGCAGATGCAGCCCTGAA
>JACDAZ010000350.1 GCA_013695175.1 Flavisolibacter sp.
TCAGCCACATAATAATATTGTCTGTATGACCACCATAATATCCTGCAAGTGAACCTAAAATTATTCCAAGTGTTAATGAGATGATCACAGTTATCAATCCGACGCTTAAGCTGACACGTGTGCCAATGATCAGCCGGCTCAATATATCACGTCCATAACTGTCTGTACCTAATAAAAACTTTTTGGTTACAACAGGTTTTACGGCTAAAATATTTTTGGGATACACAATTTGTTCACTTACACCTTCATCAATAAATTTATCAACAACAATATTTTCCTGTTGTTGCTGCCAGCTGTTTATAGGTACATAAGTATAAGCATCGGGTTTGCCAAACAATGCCCGTTCAATAAAAGAAGTTTTTTCTACTTCTCTTTCAGATCTTACTAAAACAAATTGTTGTGTAAAACCAGGTTTTTGTCCTCCGATTTCAAGAATAATTCTGTTGGCAAGTGGTGAAGGATCAGGAGCAATAAAATATCCGAAAATGGTTAGTAGTACAGCAAGAAAAATTAAAATTAATCCGGCCATGGCTCCTTTATTCTTTTTTAACCGTCGCCATGATGCCTGCCAGAAAGTGGGTGAACTGTCGTTCATGAAGGAAAGATAAATTATTTTGTTTGCCGCCCTTTCCACTCATATTTACCAAATTGGCTAAGTATGCCAATAAACACAGTATAAAAAATATGCAGTGGCTGAAACAATGGGAAAAATTTTAAAAGTCTTTGTTCTTTGTAAAAACTTGAAACCATATATACAAAAGGAAATTCTATTACAATTTTTACTATTAAGTAAATAAGCACCAGTATCCATGAACTGCTATTAAATATTGCTGCAATTAAAAGAATAAAGAACCATGCATTAAAAAAAAGAATAAAAGCAAGGACTGCTGTTATTCTCCAGTCATCATAATGGATTGTTTTACTGGCCCACCTCCGCCTTTGCATAAAAAGATCTTTCCAGCTTTTCATAGGTTCTGTATTCACAATGGCCTTTTCATCTTTCAGGTAAAAAACCTTTTGCGGGTGCTTCTTCCATATTTTATACATCAGCAACATATCATCGCCACTGGCAACTGAATCTATACCCTCAAAACCACCTGCTTCGTAAAAAGCATTTTTTGTATAGGCCAGGTTAGCACCATTGCACATGGAATGAAAGTTGGCAGATACTGAAGCTGCGGTGATCCCCTGCAATACTAAAAAATCGGTTGCCTGGAAAAGTTCTACTATATTATTTTGATAAGAAAACTTAACCGGTGCTGCAATAAATACTGCATCATGCTTTTGATAAAATGATTCTATTGTTGAGATCCAGCCGGGTTGAACCCTGCAATCTGCATCAGTTATTAAAATCAATTCTCCTTTTGCATATTCAACTCCGGCTGCTATTGCTTTTTTTTTTGATGAGAGATGTGATGGACCCGGTGGTTGTATAACACGAATATTTTGAAATTGATTTATTACACCAGCAGTTCCGTCAGTTGAAAAATCATCAACAACTAAAACTTCAAATAAGTGTGATGGGTAATCCTGGTTTTGAAGATCACGCAGTAATTCAGAAATAGTAGATGCTTCATTCCGTGCAGCAATAACTACCGAAATAAAACTTATTGGAGTTGAGGTTTTAGAACCAGTTTTTTTTAAGTTTTTCCAGTGAAAGCTATAGAAGGCAATAAGGGCAGCATAAATAATTAAAAAGAAGATAGTAATCAGCCAAAGCAACATTGCAGCAAAACTAACATCTATTTAAATTTTCTGATCCTGCTATTGATATTCGGAAATTTGATTTAAATTTACTTAGTTGCATAAACAACTATATGTCAAACAACTATTTTAAAAAAGGCGAATTATACAGTTTTATAACGGGTAAAGCATCTACGGCCATTGCCAGGCGATTGCAAAAAAAATTTAATCTAAGTGGTTTGAATTTAACCATTGAACAATGGAGTGTATTGTATCATTTATGGAAAGATGATGGAAAAAGCCAGCAGGAATTATGTAATGCTACATTCAGGGACAAACCCAGTATAACAAGATTAATAGACAACCTGGAGAAGCTGAACCTGGTAAAAAGAGTGGCCGATGGAAATGACAGGAGAATCAATAAAGTTTTTCTCACTAAATCAGCAGTAAAGCTACAGGAGCAAACAATGGCACTGGCAGAAGAAACATTAAATGAAGCCCTGGAAGGTGTGCCGCCAGAACATATAGAATTATGCAAACAGGTATTGCAACAAGTTTATGAAAATTTAAATAAAGAAATATGAGCACCACAGCAACAA
>JACDAZ010000351.1 GCA_013695175.1 Flavisolibacter sp.
AGCATACCCTGATGCATTGCGGATGAGTGGAGAAATTGATGAGGAAATATGGGGTGACGAAATAGAAAAAGTGGAAGAAAATTTTCATGAATATTTTTCCTTTCATGGTATGGAAAGTCATGAGTCATTTGGAGTGATGGAAGATTTTATTTCACTGATTCAAGACGAAAAAATAAAAGCAAACTTTGAAGATATCATTCAACGCAGAAAACCTTTTCAACAGTTTAAAAATTTGTTGCTCTATCATCCTGAATTAAGGCAGCAATGGTTCGTTTATAAGGATGCCCGGTATAAAGAATATGTGCTAAATCAGCTTGCACTTTATAATACAGGAGTGGAAGGTCATTTTGATGAAAAAGATGATACGGATTGAAAATTTTTCCTACCAGAATTTTTCCTGATTAATCATTTTTAAAATATAGATACATAGTCATTGAAACCAATACTGTTTTATTGATAGACAAGCAATGTTAGTCCTATTCATCTATCTTTCTGTCTCTGCTACAACATAGTCTGTCGCAAAGCTTTTTAAAACTAAATCATGTAAAATAGTTTTAGACCACAATAAAACATTTAACATGACACGCATCAACCTATTACCGCTGCTGACAATACTCTTGTCATCTCTCCTGGTTATTTCTTCCTGTAAAAAAGAAGATGTTCGATCAGAGAGAATATCAGATAACTCTAATCCACTCGGTAAAAAACCCGATGATCCCGGTTTTGCAGAAAATAGTATGGTGATGTACTGGAACGATAAAACCAGGATTGTGCTTACTGGTCCCTTTACACCGCCGGCCCAATCACGTCATTTTGCCATGGTCCAAATAGCTGTGCATGATGCATTAAATGCTATTAAGCCTAAATATGAAAGGTTTGCAATGGTGAATCATAGAAGCCAGTTTGCCAATCCTGATGCTGCTGTGGCAAGTGCTGCTTATTGGACCCTAAAAGGTTTGAATGTGCAGGGATTGCATCCTATTGATAATTGGTTTAATGAAAGTTTAGCTTCTATACCCGATGGTGAAAGTAAGGAAGCAGGTAAAGAACTTGGTAAACAATCTGCAGATGCTATTATAGCAAATCGAAGCACGGACAACCTTGCCCAGGCAAACCTGCAACTTCCCCAACCAGACGGCATTAATCCCGGTGAATATCAATCAACACTTCCCTTTAGCTTGCCTGGTATGCCTAAAATAAAAGCACTTCACCAATGGGGTACACTGATGACTCCGTTTGTTACACAAAGTAATTCCCAATTCAGGCCGTCTGCTCCATACCCAGTGAGTTCAAATGAATATGTGGGTGATTATAACGAAGTAAAATTTAAAGGAGGAAAAGATAATCATACAAGGACTGCTGATGAAGATGAAATCGGCAGATTTTGGGTGGAGCGATCAACCATTGGATGGAACCGGTTTGCACGGAATATGATAGGAAATCAAAAATTGGATGCCTGGAAAACAGCACGGCTTTTTGCTTTGCTACATACAGCTATCACTGATGGCGCTTCAGGATGTTTTGAAGCAAAATATCATTATAACTACTGGAGACCTGAAACTGCTATTCGACTTGGTGATGCTGATGGTAATGCTCAAACTGCAGGTGATCCAAATTGGCTTCCGGGTTATATTGAGGGTCCAAACCTTGCTAATCCGGCGGCCAATATGTATACACCACCTATAGCAGAATATCCTTCGGCCCATGCGAATTTTGGTGGTGCTGCATCTGAGATTTTAAAATTGTTTTTTGGAACTGATCAAATTTTTGTGAACCAAACAAGTACAACAACACCAGGGGTAACCCGTCACTATTCAAGTTTGGCGCAGGCGGCCAGGGACAACTCTCTCTCCCGCATTTATGTAGGTTATCATTTCAGACTAGCTATCATTATAGGAGAAGAACAAGGAAAACAAATTGGAAATTATGTATTCAACAATAGTTTTCGTCCGGTTGAGTAAGACAAAAATACTTAATGTAAAAGCCCCGGGGAATTCCGGGGCTTTCTGTTTTATAGATACTCTATTCATAATTGGAGTATTCATCTTACATTAACCTTCTTTAAGTTTAGGACTAGAATTATATCTGCTTTAAAAACTGCAGCCTATAATCGAAAAGCACCCGGTAGAGTTGCACATATAGGCAAGAGGAGGACATAGGCTTCATGGACCGGCCAGCACCTGGGTACAAAGATTTATTTATTGGATGGAAAATTTAAGTTTATTAAATACAGCCAATAAAAATCTCATTTTTAAAGCTGTTATTAAAACCATTTATCACGATTTGGTTTTTTGTTTCTCCGGAACATGAACTTTCAACTCCGCAGAAAATAATCTCCTGATCAAAGGTGCACTTACTAATTCCCTTTGTTTTGCATTAAAGAGATTTGTGACATTTACAGCAACTGATGTAGTCTCATTTAATTTCCAACCTGTACTTAAATCAACAGACACAAATCCGCCGAGAGGCCCCCAGTCGAAATTTTTCCAATGCCATCTATCCTGCCCTGTCCCTGGATCTTTCCCTCCGTACACACGCCCCCTTTTTCCTTCTCCTGCAGCAGTACCAATTAAATTACCGCTGTAAAAATCATACTGCTCAACAAATCGTGTGGCGATTCTAAAAAAGAATTCCCGCTGAAATAAATTTTGAAATTGAAGCATTGCCACGCCACGGTTACGTGGAGCATTGAGACTTCTTTCTTCAGTTGAATGATATCCATCACTGTTAGCATCATTTTGCATATTCTCTTTTGTGATATCAGAATTTAACCAAGAGTATTTTGTTGTGAAACTTATTTTGTTGGAGAACGAATACGTTATACCCACATCCAGACCATTGACTTTTACTTTACCATAATTAAACCATGTAAAGAAAGATGCATTCTTCAGTGTATCATTTATAACATCTCCACTAAATGCTGGCGTTACAGGTATGTTACCAACACGCAATGCTCGTCCACCAACATGCAAGTTTGGCGTTAAGAAGTTTTGACTAAATCCGGTATAATAATTCACATCTATAAACAGTCTTTTACCTACTGCTCCGCGGTATCCTAATTCCCACGTTTGTACTTCTTCAGGTTTAAGAGGTTGAGTGATTGTTACAGATGCGTGTTCACTGAATACAGAATTATTAGGAATGTAAGATATACCATCTCCATTTCCGAATACGATGCCATTCACTTGAGCACTTTGAAACAAAAGATTAGGTATGGAATAAGCCCTACCCCAGGTTATCCGAAAACTGCCGTGTTGTAAATTCTTTTGTACTGCAACTCTTGGTGAAATAAAAGCACCAATTTTATCATGTTGATCTATGCGGATAGCACCTATAAACCTGCAATTCCAGGGTAATAATTTTTGTAGTTGCAAAACCCCACCATATTGAGTGGCGTACACACTGAAGCGGTCTTATCCTTTATAATAATTGTTACACTTGTAAGGGATTCTCTTGTTTCCTTGTCAGTAACAGTTCCTGTGATAGAACCGAAATCCTGAGAAAAAGTTTCATTCCAGGTTAATAACAGTAAAACCAAAAGCAACTTTCTCATAAGCAGCAGATGAAGTTTTTGCCAGGTGTAAGACCCCAATAAAAATAATCATAATATCAGTATATAAG
>JACDAZ010000166.1 GCA_013695175.1 Flavisolibacter sp.
CCTACAAGGTCAATATGAGAGGGAATGAGGTCTAAATTGGGTATATCTGTTTTTAATAAAACATCCTGGGCTTCGGCTTCATTTACCATGCAATCATACAGGCTTTGCGTAATGTTTTGCAGATCAAATCCTACACCCGTGGTACTGTTGGCCTGAGGATCTGCATCTACCAGCAATGTTTTATATTCTAATACAGCAAAAGAAGCAGCAACATTTATAGCTGTTGTTGTTTTACCTACTCCGCCTTTTTGATTAGCAACTCCAATTATTCTACCCATAAATCACCGCCTATAGCTGTTATTGTTTAAAATTTAAGATGAATAACCATCATCTTATTTGCGATTAAAGTTCAATAGTTTCACCAATAGCAGGTAATTGCAGATCAATTCCTGCATTTTTAAAAGCAGTTTTAGCTTGTTGATGATCAATTTTTATAAAGCCAAAGGTATCGTAATGAACACCTATGGCAACATTTGCTTTAACCATTTTTGCTGCTTCTATGGCATCTTCAATTCCCATTGTAAAGTTGTCTCCAATACAAAGAACAGCAAAATCAGGTTTTCCCCATCTTGGTACCAGTTGCATATCCATTATAAGTGCTGTGTCGCCACTGTAGTAAAAGGTTTTGTCTGTAGTGGTTATTACAAATCCCATGGGGTTACCACCATAAGTACCATCGGGGAGTACAGAAGAATGTGCAGCATTCACGCATTTTACAGTCCCAAAATCAAAATCCCATTTACCGCCAATGTTCATAGGATGAAATTTTTCAACTCCCTGTTTGCTTATCCATTCTGTTATTTCAAAAGCTGCAATTACTGTAGCATTAGTTTGTTTTGCTAGTTCTATACAATCTGCAGTATGATCTGAATGTCCATGCGAGAGCAGAATATAATCTGCCTTAATGCTTTTAATATCTATTTTTTTTGCCAGTTCATTAGGTTTAATAAATGGATCAAATAAAAGTATTTTGCCACCGGCTTCTACCGCAAAACAGGAGTGTCCATAATAAGTTAGCTTCATTTTCTTTTTTTCAAGGCCAACAAAAATACAGCCTCGGGTGTCAATAAAACATAACAAACTTCTACGTTTTTTATACGTTATTTCTTAGGTTATTTGCAACTTCAAATACACTCATGCGGAATTCTCCCTTTTGGCTGGTTATAATTGGTCTGATGATTATTTTGGATGTATATGTTTTCCAGGCAATAAAATTTGTATCACAATCTGCAGGATCCAGAACAAAACTGATCATTTATATAACGTATTGGTCAATTTCTGTTTTGGCCTTACTTACTCTTATTTTATTACCCTATCTGAACCTTGAAAACCTGAATAAAAGCTTCAGGGCTGTAATTATTGCTATTATCATAGCCTTATTCTTCAGTAAATTAATTGCAGCTATTTTTTTATTAATTGATGATGTAAGACGATTGTTACAATGGACAGGTAATAAGATTATTTCAAAACCTGAAGGTGCTGAAGTGCATGATGGTGAAAAAATTACCAGGTCCAATTTCCTGAGCTGGTTAGGATTGGTGGCCGGTGGAGGAATTTTAGCTTCACTCATGTATGGATTTTCTAATAAGTTCAATTATAAGGTAAGACGTGTTCCATTACAGTTTTCGAACCTGCCTCAGGCTTTTAAAGGACTAAAACTTGTTCAGATCTCTGATATTCATTCGGGAAGTTTTTCAAATAGACAGGCAGTTCAAAAAGGGGTAGAGCAAATTATGCAGCTGAACCCTGATTTAATTTTATTTACTGGCGATCTGATTAATAATAAAGCAGAAGAAATGGACCAATTCCATGATATTTTCAATCAATTAAAAGCCCCATTAGGTATTTTTTCTGTGTTAGGGAATCATGATTATGGGGAATATGTTCAATGGAATTCTGTACAGGAGAGGGTGGATAATTTTAACCAGCTAAAGGAAGTTCACAAAAACCTGGGCTGGAAACTGATGCTTAATGAAAATACAATCATAGAAAAAGACGGTGACAGTATTGCAATATTAGGCGTGGAAAATTGGAGCGCTAAAGCTCGTTTTCCTAAATATGGCGATCTTAAAAAAGCATACAGTGGAACTGAAGAGGTACCTTTTAAAATTTTAATGAGTCATGACCCATCACATTGGGATGC
>JACDAZ010000168.1 GCA_013695175.1 Flavisolibacter sp.
CTCCCTGGTTATTTCTGTAATAAATTACGCCTAGAAAGTTACCGCCTGTATACTTTTGGTTATAGTTAAACTCGAGTGAGTTTGTAAACTCAGGTCTGAGTTCAGGGTTACCCATACTAATGTTAACAGGGTCATTTATGTCTAAGAAAGGATTCAGCTGCCAGAAATTGGGTCTTCTTATTCTTCTTGAATAATTGATCTGAGCATCAACATTATCACTAAGACTTTTGGTCAGAAACAAACTTGGAAATAGGGCATCAAACAGTCCTTTCCAGTTTTCAGGATAAGTATATCCAAATTTACTTCCCCTGTCTAATAAATTTCCATCGAAAGTTGAGTGTTCAGCTCTTAAGCCAGCCTGGTAAGAAAATGTTTGACCTATTTTATTTGAATAAGTTAGATAAAGTGCATTAACTACTTCTTTATACTCTATGTTATTACTTAATGGCAATAAAGTTTCAACTCCATTAGACAGTGCAACGGCATCAAAACTGCTTTGAAAATTATTTATATAACTGCGTATTCCTGATTCAATTTTTCCGTTATTTCCTATAGGATCTGAATAATCAACCTGGAAAGTAACCTGGTTATTATCATTATCACCTGAATTACGTACCCTGTTAGGACTGTTATATAAACTTCCGTCAGGCAAAAAAAATGTATTTAAAATATTGGAATTATTGTTTCCATTCCCATAGTTATAATTAAGGTTAGCAGTAAGCTCTTTGCCTTGTTCAGGAAACTTATGATTGAAATTCAATTGTGTATTGTACCTGTTAAATTCATTTCTACTATCTGAAAATCTTTCACCATATCTTTCTAAAATACGGTTGACATTTAAAAACTCCTGGTATTGTTCCTGGTTATTTGTAAACCTGCCGCTTACTAAATTTTGAGACAAGGAAATTGTATTACGGTTATCTGCATAAAAATCAATACCAAAACGAACTGATGCAAACCTTCTAATTCTTTCATTGTCTGAATATTGATTAAAATAATCAACGACTGTTCCATTGTTTTTATTCTGACGTAATGTTCTGCCTTCAGCAATACCACCGGATTGATTAAAATTTGAAGTAGCAAACAGGTTTACTTTTCCCTGTCTTGTATTCAGGCTTAAACTACCATTTAAAATATTTGGATAACCTGCACCAATGGATGCAATACCATTTAAACCAAACCTCCTGTTCTTTTTCAAAATAACATTAATAATCCCTGCCGTACTTGCAGCATCGAATTTCGCTGATGGATTTGTAATTACTTCAACACGTTCTATATTATCTGCCGGTATCTGATCTAACGTAAGTATAGTAGGACGGCCATCAACAAATACCTGGGGGGTAGCATTTCGCAATTGCACATTACCATCAACATCAACAGAAACTGCAGGAATATTTTTCATTACATCCAATCCTGTTCCTCCCGTTGCAGTTAAACTTCTGTCCACATTAAAAATTCTTCTATCCACTCCCATTTCCATGGCAGGTCTTTCTGCAGTAACTGTTACTCCTGATAATTGTATTACATCCTGAGATACAATTATATTTCCAAGGTCTTTTTCAATAAATTGATTTTGCATCATACCTGATCCTGGTTCAGATGAATAAGGAAAAGCGATATCAAAGGGTTCATAACCTACTGCAGAGATAAAAAGTCTAAAACTATCTGCTAAAGGAAGATCAGAAAAAAAAAATTCACCTTTTATATTTGTAAATTTTGCCCTTATTAATTCATCAATGGGTGCACTGGCAGCATCTATTCTTTTTATTTGATAAAGTTGTACAGAAGCAGCCTCTATACCTCGGTTGGTTTTACTGTCCATTATTCTTCCAAATACCCTGTTACTTAATACTTTAATAGTGGTATTGTCAGGAGGTGGCGGCAGATCCGGTTCATCTTGTGCACAAATATTAATACTAAAAAAAGAAAAGAACAGTAAAAAGGAAAATTTATTCATTAGTATCCACATTGTTTAAACCACATTCAACAAGCATCGTGCGAGAAAGCACAAAATTAAAATAGCTAAACAATTCCAAGCCAGGAATGTTTATCAATATTGTTAATTAAGGTTATAAATATTAGTCAGTAGAATTTATAAAATCTCATTATTTAAATACAAGGGCATTTCTGCAAGTGTTTTTCCTCCTTTGATTCCAAAATCTAAAGTTCTGATTGGGAAAGGAATAGTGATATCATTTTCATCATATGCTTTTTTTATGCGCATGATTGCTTCACTTCTGACCCTTAAATAATCAGGCTGGTCTGGTGTGGCAGCCCATATCCGTATCTGGAAGTTTATAGAGCTGTCACTAAATTCTTCAAAGAAAAATGTAGTTGCATCCACCGGTGACAATCCGGGGATATCCTTAACAGCTTCTATGGTGATGTTTTTTACTTTTTCCAGGTCTTCTCCATATGATACACCTACAGTTAGGTCCATTCTTCTTTTTCCAAGCAATGAAAAATTCTCTATAGGATTTTGAAAAACTTCTTTATTTGGAATGATAACCATTTGTCCCTGGAACGTCTGTATTACAGTATCTCTCAAATTAACTGCTACTACCCTTCCCATATAATCTTTCACTGACACAATATCTCCAACGCGTAAAGGTTTGCGAATAAGAATTAAGAAGCCTGACATAAAATTGGCTGCTATATCCTGGAAAGCAAATGCTAAGGCCAAACCGGCAATACCTGCACCGGCCAAAATAGAGGTAACAGCTTTATCCAGTTGCATTATACTTAAAACTGCAAACAGTACAATACCTATACAAATTATATAAATGAATGAACTTAAAAGATCAGTAATAACAGCACCATGTGAAAAACGCCTGATGATTCGGCGTGAAAAATTTCTTATAAGTTTTGCTATGTATAATCCTAAAACTAGAACAAGAGCAGCAAGAATTAAATTCGGCATCATTCTTACCAGTCCCACTCCCCAGTTGTATAATTTGTCTTGTATCAGATCAAAAGCCTTAGATAAATCCATATCTTAAAATATAAAAAATTTATGCCTTAAAAAAAATTCAATCAATATTTGCAAGTAATTGTTCAGCATCAGGTTTTAACCATAGATATTCTTTATCTTTTTTAAACCACGTTAATTGCCGCTTTGCATATTGCCTGGAATTAATTTTTATTTTTTCTACAGCAAGTTGGAAATCAATTTCTCCATGTAAAAATGAAAATATTTCTTTGTAGCCAACAGTTTGAAGAGCATTCAAATGCTGATAAGGCAGCAGGCTTTTTACTTCTTCCAATAAACCTTCTTTTATCATTTTGTCTACACGTTGGCTGATATTAAGGTGCAATTGTTCTTTGTCTACATTTAAAACAAACTTTTTAATCAAAAAGTTCCTTCTTGTATTATTTCCTTTTCTCAATTCGGTAACAGATGTCCCTGTCCATCTTTTTACTTCCAGGGCCCGCATCAAACGTTGCGGGTTTTTTATTTCACCTTTTTTATAATAAAAAGGATCTTCCAATTGAATTGTTTGCTGTAACCATTCAAGCCCATACCGGTAATAATCTTCAACAATTTCATTTCTTATTTCTTCCGGAATTTCAGGTATTTCATCCAATCCTTCCTGAAATGCATTGATGTATAACCCTGTTCCACCAACTACTACAACCCAATCATTTCTTTTAAAAATTTCATTTGCTTTTTCTAACGCATACTGTTCAAATGTGGCTGCCGTAATTTTTTCATGAATGGAATGACTGGCAATAAAATGATGTGGCACCTCATTTAAATCTGCAGGAGAAGGACGTGCCACTCCTATATTTAATTCTTTAAAACACTGGCGGCTGTCTGCTGAAATAATTTGTGTTTGTAAATATTTAGCTACTTCAATAGCTACATCTGTTTTTCCAACTGCAGTAGGACCTGCTATAATGATAGCGGTTTTTGACATGTATAAAATGGAATTATAAGCTGTTGGATTTTAAATATCTTCCTCTGTAGTGCTTTCTCCTGCATCTTCTAAAGCATCAGAATTACCTTCCTCTCCTTCTTCACCAAACCCTTCAGCACCTTTGGTGAGATCATATTTTTCTTCCACATCAGCAAACCGTTCACCTAACAAACTTCTCACTCCATACTGACTTGGTGCTATACCTTCTGTACGTATAGTAGCAGGATAAGTTAGCCTGGGGTTTTCTTCTTTTGAAACATTTATTAAAGCAACGAGGAAAGTCCAGTTTTTTGTAAAATCGTAGATATATACAAACTTTTGATTG
This sequence comes from Flavisolibacter sp., assembly GCA_013695175.1. Taxonomy (GTDB): domain Bacteria; phylum Bacteroidota; class Bacteroidia; order Chitinophagales; family Chitinophagaceae; genus Flavisolibacter. Next base: position 4,243 of record JACDAZ010000168.1, read on the forward strand.
GGCTCTTTTATTTCAGAACCAATCGTAGTTTCTTTCATCATTAAAGGAGGAGCTTTATATGGCTTTTCATAAACGTCCAGTGATATGTCTCTACCTCTTTGCCAGTTATCATTACTGCGACAAAAAGTTGCAGCATGTTTTGAATCAAACTCAAAAGATTTTAAAATAGTTTCGTGTAATTCAAAAAAATTTTGCTTGTGCCTTATTACAATATCACGGTAAACACTATCATCTTCCTCGTAATAAACTCTAAATTTTAATATAGCCATGGATCCATTTTATCATCAAGAATAAAACCAAAAATAACAAAATGCACCTTAGGAGACGGGGTAGAGATCAAATTCAGCTCCTTTGGCAAGCATAAATCGAAAAGCAGCATCATAATCGTTCGGAATAACACCATCCAAAATAGCATTTCTAATAGCATCTTTAATATCACCAACCTCCCTGGAAGGAGTAATACCAAATGTTTGCATTATAATCTCACCTGAAATTGGTGGTTGCCAGTTCCTGATTTTATCCTTCTCCTCTACCTCCTGGCATCGTTGTTTTACAGCTTCAAAGTTTTCAAGATATCGCCTTACTTTAAGTTTATTTTTGGATGTAATATCACTTTCGCATAAAATCATCAGCGAATCAAAATCATCGCCTGCATCAAACAAAATACGCCTGATGGCTGAATCTGTAATATCTTCTTTTGAAAGACTTATGGGACGCAAATGAAGCTCAACCAGCTTTCTTACAAATTTCATGTTTTCACCAAAAGGCAATTTTAACTGGTTAAAAATTTTTGGAACCATTCGTCCTCCAACCACTTCGTGCCCATGAAAAGTCCACCCGTGACCTTCTTCAAACTTTTTTGTTGCAGGCTTACCAATATCATGTAATATGGCAGCCCATCTTAACCATAAATTATCCGAACGTTGCGCAGTATTATCAAGAACCTGTAAAGTGTGATAAAAATTATCCTTATGCCCTTTACCTTCTATTAATTCAGCACCAGCCAAATCAACCATTTGCGGAAAAATATGGTACAACAAACCCGTATCAAACAATAACTTAAAACCTATAGAAGGCTTTTGAGTTAAAATAATTTTATTTAATTCATCAGTAACTCTTTCCTGCGACACAATTTTAATACGATGATTGTTTGCTTCGATGGCATGTAAAGTGTCAGGTGCAATTCTAAATTTTAACTGAGTAGCAAATCTTATAGCTCGCATCATCCTTAATGGATCATCGCTAAAAGTTATATCCGGGTCAAGTGGTGTTTTGATTAACTGCTGTTTAATGTCATCTATTCCTTTAAAAGGATCAATCAATCTCCCATAATCTTCTTCATTCAAGCTAATAGCTAATGCATTTATTGTAAAGTCACGCCTGTTCTGATC
>JACDAZ010000468.1 GCA_013695175.1 Flavisolibacter sp.
ATGTGGAGGCGGATGAACTGGCTATGGATATTCCTTTTGATCCCAATCTTGTAGTAATGGATGTTCGCAGGGATGCTGAATATGCAGACGGTCATGTAAAAGGTGCAGTGCATATTTCATTAAATGATTTGAATGATCCTGCTAGTATGGCTAATCTTGAAGAAGAACAGAATATTTATGTTCATTGTGCCGGCGGTTACAGAAGTGTGATTGCTGCTTCTTTATTAAAAAAGCAGGGCATACATAATATAAGAAATGTATTAGGTGGTTTTAATAAAATAAAAGAACAGGAAAAGATTGAAATAGAAAAAGAAAAGAGTGTTTTAAATTAGATCTTTTCAATTAAGTATACATAAATGTCCCATTCCGGGGCATATTACTTTTGAATACTATCATGGACAGCTTTCAACCTCTTTACAAAGATTCCATTTTATTATAAAATTAATTGACCCTTTTTGATTTTATTTCTTCTATTTAGATATGTAGGAAGAATTTATATCTATATCATGTTTCCATTGATTTTTTGTACTTGAAAGTTAGAACTTCAGCTGTATGTTGCAATGAAAATATTTCAATTCAACCAAATCATTGGGGATGGCGCTGGAGTTCCATGATTGGTGTATAGCTAATGCCGTTCCCAGTGCCGATGACTGGGCCATGGAAGCGGCAAATACTTCCATCTGGGGAAAAGCTGCGGCCAGCATGTTCATGTAGATTTTGTTTTTACTAAAACCCCCATCCACAAAAATACGCTTTACATGAGTGTTATGAATGACTAATTGCGTTGAAGTGCTTTGCTGTTCCATGATATCGAACATCAATTGATGATACGCTTCTTCATCACTTTCAAATTGCGATAAATCTCTTTGTGCAAATGAAGACCACTTCACCGTACCTTTTGTTTCCAAATGGGATGGGTTTATAATTGGAACCTTTTGAATCCTGTCCATCACTGCCGGATTAAATTCCATGCTTCGGTAATTGACCACATTTTGATGAAAATAGTCACTAATACGTTTCACCTGTTCTTCATGTTCATTGCCTGCAAACAGGCGTGAAGCTTTCACAGGCTTTCCATTGTATTGCAGGTAACAAAGACAATCGTGCCGTAATTCTTTTGCTGTAAGTGGCTGCTGGTTAAACGGATTTAAACTAATGCACCAGGTGCCGGTAGAGATCAGGACAAATGGCTCCTGAAAGCTTACCAGGTATGGAATCAACGCCGCGGAACTATCGTGCAGGCCAATACCAACAGCATAGCTTTTTCTACCACCAGGGAAAGAAGCCGGTACGGTTTGACTGGATGGCGCGAGAGGCGCAAGTTTATCAATGATACCTTCTTTATGCACCCAATGATGATAGTTATTGAGAGGAAAATTCCAAAGGCTGGTATGGCAGCCGATGCTGGTAATATCGGAATAATATATATCAGAAATCAGATAACTTAATTACTGCGGCAGGTGAAGGGCATAATTGATTTGCTGAAACAAGGCCGGCTTTTCATATTTTAACCGGTACAGTTGTAGTCCGGAGTTCAAGCTTCCTAATACAGGTGATGAAGTCTGTAAAGAAACAGCTTCTTCACCACCATAGGTTTGGTAAAACTGTTGATGCAGCGTTTCAGGATAGGGCTTTAAGTAATTATACAAGGGCGCCACCGGCAAACCATGCGCCCCTATATAAACAAAGCTTGCCCCATATGTCGAGAAGTTGACAGCTTTAATTTCAAATTCTTTTTTTAGAAACACTTCACGCAAGAAATTAAACACTAATGTGCGTAAGTTCTCCAGGTTTTCGCAAGTATCTCCCTCTCCATCGACTGCCTCCACCAACTGGGCTGATTGTTCATATAACATTTGGTAGTGCTGATCAAAAAGAAATAGTTTCTTATTGGTCTTACCTACATCAATGATTGCAATCACATTTTCTTTAGGCATTATTTAATGCATTATGCTTTGTAAAGCAAGTTAACTCATTACAATCCGGTAGCTATGGCTTTAAGGCCACGTTCACCAATCAGATTTTCTCTTACTTTTAATTGTCGGTACACCCTTAAAGGGTGTAAGGC
>JACDAZ010000508.1 GCA_013695175.1 Flavisolibacter sp.
CATGAATTCGGTCATACCTTGGGGTTAGATCATCCAAAATATCTTGACATCAGGGGCAAAGGTGTGCCCGGTATCATGTATCCCCGTGGTACACTTGTAGATCCACCTTATCAATACGATCCTGAACAAAGACCTGGTTTAAAAGGTGGCACCTTACACCCGCAATACAGGAGAGTATTAAAGGAAGATATCCTTAATTTAAAATTGCACCGTCTTAATTATAGAAACAATAAAGCTGTTATTGGTGCATTTACCAATGTGTATCATTGGGATCATGCGGGTATAAATTAGAAGATTGCTAGGCTTTAAATCGTTAACTGATAGTGTATTGCGTTCCTGAACCGGCTCCATGTTTTTCTACTATATTATTATTAATTAATACAGATAGTAACCTTATGACGATCATTCGTGAAATACCCAGGCCTTTTACAATGTCTCCGGATTTACAACCGGGATGATTTTGTATAAAATGAACTACAAGTTTTTCACGCGGTAATAATTTTTCATCAGTTTGATGAAACTGAAGTTTTTGCATTAACTGCACCTGTATATTTTTTATTGCATCAAAATAGAAGTGCACCCAGCTACTTATATTTTCATTTGGCCGCTGAACCTGGCATGTTCTAAGTACTTTATAATATTCAAGTTTCCTGATTTCAATTTCATGTTCAAAACTTACATATTGTATCCACTTGTATCCGTTCTTTAATAACAATAGTGATGATAGAAGCCTGCTTAATCTGCCATTACCATCCTGGAATGGGTGTATTGTCAAAAACTCATAAGAAAATATTGCGCACTTAACCAATGGATGAATTGCTTCATCCTTAAGATACCATTCAATAAGTTTATTCATCGAATTTTCAGTAGTAAAGCCGGGTTCTGTTGTATGAAATATGGTTTGTTTTGTACCGTCAGGATATTTTGCTTCTACAGCATTATTTTGTTGCTTATAATCACCTTTATGCCATTCATCTTTTTTGCTGTACTTCAGTAAAATGTTATGTAGGTTCTTTATGTCACCTGCTGAAATGTGAATATCATCATATGATTCAGATATTAAGTCCAAAACTTCAAAATAACCTACTACTTCCTGTGTATCCCGGTCTTCAAGTTTAGTAACGTCAATATCTTTAAGAATGATATCTACTTCTTCATCGGTTAATTTAGAACCTTCTATCCTGGTTGAAGCTCCCACACTTCTTACTGTTGCAATTGATTTAAGTTGTTTAAGATTCTGTTTCTCTCTACGTTCAATTGCATTCCATGATGTATCAAACCTATCAATTTGACTAATAAGGGAGATTAATTGCCAATCCAGATTTATTCTTAAGGTATAAACTACGTTCTCCATCACTGAAAAATGCTACAAACTGATACAAGATGATACAAGATGATACAAAAATTAAAGGAGAGATCTTATGTATTTTTCAATTCACTAATTCATTTACGGCTTCTTCAATAGACTTGTATGTAAATTCAAAACCCTCCTCTTCTATTTTTGAACTGCTTACTGTTGCACTTTTTAAAACTTCAATACTCATTTCTCCCAGTACTATCTTTAATGCAAATTCAGGAACTTTAAGGCATATATAATTTCTATTCAAAGCAGCACCTATAGTTTGCATCAGGGTTTTATTGCTAACAGGTTCGGGTGCTACTGCATTGTATACACCTGAAAGATTTTCATTTTCTATGGCATAAACATAAAGGTTCACCAGGTCGTCAATATGTATCCAGCTAATAATTTGTTTGCCATTTCCAAGTATAGTTGCTGTTCTAAAATAAAGCGGTTTTTTAAATTCAGGAAAGGCACCACCTTCATTACTTAAAACAATCCCTGTTCTTAAATACACCAGTCTTACTCCTGCATCTTTTACTGGCTTTATGCTTTCTTCCCAAAGCTTTCCGGTAGTACCTAAAAAAGAATCATCAGGCGTATCTGTTTCTACAAATGGTTTTGGATTAGGAATCTGAGGATCTGTTTTATACCAGCCAATAGCTGAAGCACTGATAACAGCTTTTATTTTATTGGGTATGGTTTCAATATTTTCTACCAGCAGTTTACTGCTTTTCACCCTGCTGTCAACAATCTCTTTTTTACGTTTTTGAGTCCATCTTTTTTCACCCACATTGGCACCTGCTAAATGAACAATAAAATCAGCTTTTTCAATGGCTTCTTTATCTATAGTTTGTTTTTCCACATCCCATTGCGCATAGGAAATTTTACCCTTATCTTCTTTTTTACTCCTGCTTAAAATAAGTACATCATAGCCCCTGCTGATTAATTCTTTGGTAAGAGCAGTACCAATCATTCCCGTTCCACCTGTTATTAAAACTGTTGCCATAGATATAAAACAAACAAAGGCAAAATAAGTTAATTGTTTACGTATTATTGTTGATTCGGGATTGAGATATATCAGCACATCATTATATCAACAAGCTGAATAGGTTATCTGCATTAAATAAGCACACCTCCTCAAATAAGGAACTGTAAACTCATATCAGGACTAACATTAACTTTGTAAATGAATAACAGGATTAACAACAAAAACTGTAAACTTTTTTCAGGACGAGACACAGTTTATTCTTAACCGGTTCAATACTAAATGATCACACATTGGAGTAACACATTTATGACAGCATCAATCAGGAAAGGATTTGAAGAAGTGGGCAACCAGGTGGTCTTTATGGGCGGCTTTTTTAAAAATAGCTTCCGCAGGGGTTTTGAGTGGAATGAATTTATCCGGCAGTGCTTTATTATAGGATACAAATCTTTTTCACTAGTTGGGATTACCGGTTTCATTCTTGGCTTTGTGTTTACACTGCAATCAGAACCGACTTTAAAAGCATTTGGTGCGGAAAGCTTTGTGCCGAGCATGGTGGCCATTTCCATGATCAGAGAAATTGGCCCGGTGATCATTGCACTTATTTGTGCCGGCAAAATATCATCCAGCATTGGTGCGGAGTTGGGTAGCATGAAGGTGAGTGAGCAGATTGACGCCATTGAGGTTTCAGGTGCCAATCCCATGCAATACCTGGTGGTAACACGCATACTTGCCTGTACCATCATGATACCGCTTTTGACTTTGATGGCTGATGCCTTATCGCTTGTAGGCGGATGGGTAGCTTCCAATATCAACGGTCAGTTTACTTTCCTTCTTTATTTCAATAAGGCATTCTCTGCACTCACATTTTCAGACCTGATTACTGCAGTAATTAAAACCGTTTTTTTTGGTATTGCTATAGGCTTTGTGGGATGTTATAAAGGCTATAATTCAAACAGGGGAACAGAAAGTGTGGGGGTTGCAGCTAATTCTGCCGTGGTCAATGCATCGCTTTGGATCATTTTCTTAGATGCCATTGCCGTGCAGCTAACCAGTGTTTTTGCTTATAGCTAACAATTAAATTAATGGAAAATAATTATACAGAAAAGACTAATCCCAGGCACAGCGAAGCTGTTGTAGAGATCAGGCATTTGAAAAAATCGTTTGGTAAGAAAGAAGTTCTTTCCAATATCAATATGGATTTGTTCAAAGGTGAAAACCTGGTGGTATTGGGTAAATCAGGACAGGGTAAATCGGTAACCATAAAATGTATCGTTGCTCTACTCCTCCAGGATGAAGGCAGCCTTAAAGTCTTGGGAGAAGAAGTAAAAGACCTGAAAGAAGATGACCTGAAAAAGCTAAGAACCAAAGTTGGTTTTTTGTTTCAGAGTGCTGCGCTTTATGATTCAATGACTGTGAGGGAAAACCTGGAATTTCCACTGACAAGAGTGTTACGCATGACTGATAAGGAAAAGATCAGGGAAAGTATAGAAGAAGTGTTGGAAGGCGTGGGTTTATTAAATGCCATTGACACTATGCCTTCAGACCTTTCAGGTGGAATGCGGAAAAGGATTGGTCTGGCAAGAACACTGATTTTGAAACCGGAGATCATGCTTTATGATGAACCAACAACAGGTCTTGATCCAATTACGTCAAGAGAAATAAGTGAACTGATCCTGCAGATGCAGAAGAAATATCATACATCATCGGTAATCATTACACACGACATTGCCTGCGCTCAAATTACTGCCGACCGGATGCTGGTAATGAATGACGGGACCTTTATTGCAGAAGGCACTTATGTTGAGCTGGAGAATTCACCTGATAAATTAGTAAGCTCATTTTTTAAATAAAATATTATGAAGACAACAACTTCTCAAAAAGTCAAAATAGGCATATTTACTGTTGCAGGAATATTGATCTTAGTGATCGGAATCTTCCTGATCGGAAAAAAGAAAAATCTTTTTGGCGACACCTTTCATATCTATGGCACATTCAATAACGTTGGTGGATTGCAGGTGGGAAACAACATAAGATTTGCAGGTATTAATGTAGGCACTGTTAAAGATATATCCATTATATCAGACACGCTGATACGGGTGGATATGGTTTTGCAGGCGAAGATCAAACCATTCTTAAAATCAAATTCCTTAGCAAGCATTGGCTCCGATGGGCTGATGGGTGACAAGCTGATCACTATTGTTGCCGGACCGGATAATAAAGTGCTGCTAAGCAATGGCGGAAAAATCCTGACCATCAACCCTCTTGATTTTGATAAGAGCATTGCGAAGCTTACTAATATGGCGTCAAATGCAGAAATCATATCGGCTGAACTGGCAGCAATAACGATGCAGCTACGCCAGGGAAAAGGCAGCATGGGCAGGTTATTATACCGCGATGATCTTGCCAAAGGGTTGGAAGGAACGATGGTGAATGCGCAGCGGATGACAGGCTCGCTAGCAGATATTACCGGTGAAATAAAATCGGGAAAAGGATCCCTTGGCAGGCTGCTTTACAATGATGATTTGTCCAAAAGCCTGGAAGGCACCGCAGAGAATGCAAAGACCACAATGAGCACCATTAATGATGCGGCATATGGCTTTAGCGAAAACATGAAAGCATTGCAAGGCAACTTTTTGTTTAAAGGGTATTTTAAAAGAAAAGCAAAAGAAGATGAAAAGAAAATAGCAGAAGGTGGAAAAGTAACTGAAACTGATGTAGAATTGAGTGATGCTGAAATTGCGGAAATTGAAGCAGCAGCAGATAAAGCACATCAGCTTATAATAGAAAGAAAAAAGAAAGAAAAAGGGCAATGAATAATTCATGTTGAATCTTCATGGTGCGCAATAAAAAAATTAAAACTTCATATATATGTCAGCAAAAAACAAGAAACAGTTCGGTATCTGGATGGATTCCCATCACGCAACCATTGTAGGCAGGGAGCAGGTGGACACCGGAAACTTTGTAATACTAGGTCATGAAAAAAATGTGGCAAAAGGAAACAATTCAAATGAAAATGCAGCTAACAATACAGAGCGAACATTGCAGCATAAATTTTTTAAAGAAATAACTTCTCACATGCAAAACGCTGACGTGCTTCATGTAACCGGCACCGGCCAGGTGCAGGAGCAGTTTATAAAGTATATGGCAGAAACACCTCAGTTTAAGAATATGATTGCACAACACAGCACCTCAAATAAAATGAGCGATGAAAAGTTGGTGGAATACATTTCAGCAAAATTCAACTAACTGTTATTAATACTGGTAAAAGATTGCTGTTTTAAATAATTGACGGAGCAGCACAGGTAGAAGCAATGATAAGAATACAAGATCCGGTAAGACATTATTATTCCTGCCCATACAGCACATTGCTGCATTGTTAATGAGCAATTCAAATGATCTTTACAATCATTAAACGCTTTTATGAAGTTTTGGATGAATCTTAAAATGTACATTGAATAATAATAAAGAATTTGTTATATGAACAGAAACGGGCCGTGAAAAGGAACTGATTTAGAATTTACAACGTTTGCATAAAAATGAGGATGTGAACATGATGCAATATAGATGCTTCATCTTTCCAGATGAGGGTCCCAACCAGATTTTAATCCTAAAGTTTGTATGCAACAACAGCATCAGCAAAACTTTCAGAAATACCCAATAACAGTTTTTGTTCTTTCCGCTGAACATCTTTAT
>JACDAZ010000538.1 GCA_013695175.1 Flavisolibacter sp.
ATTGCACTACTCGGTCAAAAGGTAAAAAAGCCCACAAGGCTTTTTTACCTTTTGTTTAAAATTGCACTTATCTATTGAACTCAGCATTTTTTTCTCTTTGATTTTTTTTCTTTTAAGATAAGAAATCAAACAGCCTAACATCTTCGACAGTTCGTCTGCTAATTTATAAAGTTCATTAAAGTCTTCTTTAAAAAAATATTTATTATCCAGGCCCCGGTATAGTTGAGACTTAAGTTTAACTAGTTCACGTTTTGTACTATATAAACATTCAATAAATTCCTTTTTATTTCCCCTGTCAAATCCTTCAGCAATATTATCCATAACATTACTGCAAACTCCTCTGAGTTGATCTTTATACCTGAAATCTAATGATATGGGTTCTATAAAAGTAAGTGGATATACAAGATTACTTAAAGAACGTGCTTTTTGCCAAATGACTAAATCTTCAAAATTTTTAATACAATTCATAAGAGGTAACTAATTCTTACTTTATTATAACTATCTCACCAGGTCACCTCTTAATCTTAGCAATTCAGTTTCAGCAAGCTTCATATTATACCTTGCATTGATCAACCGCGTATAGGCTTCTTCAAGGCTTCGTTGTGCTTCACGTAATTCAATATAAGGTGTTGCTGCAAGCCTGTATCGTTCACGCACAATAAATAAATTTTCACGAACCAAAACAATAGTTTCCTCTTCTAATGCAACTGCTCTTTTTTGTAACTCATAACTTTTAAAAGCATTGATCATTGCTGTAGTAAGTAAAGATCGTTGATTATCTAATTGAATTTCTCTGAATTGAACATCAAGTTGGGCTTGCCTTATTTGTCTTTTGACTGTATGGTTATTTAATATTGGAATTGCAGCAGTTACTCCATAATTAAACCCCCTGTTTAAATTAAAAATAGGCTGAAAAGGATTAATTACTGCCTGGTTGCTTTGCCTGTTAAAATTGTAAGCTGATACAAGAGAAAGTGTTGGAAAACGTTCGGCCCTTCTTTCACGAACAAGCAGATCAGCTATATCAATATTTTTTTGCGCCAGCAAAAGAGTCGGATTGGTGGCATCAATAGATTGAAAATCCTGCAGTGTAAGGTCCATCCTTACAGGAATAGTATCTATTACATCATAATCAGATGAAGGTGCTACATTCATTGATTGGTTCAGTTCCTGCTTTAATTGTGCTATCAATGTTAATTGAGTTAATTGAGCAGACCGTTGTGCATTCAAATCTATTTGTGCCTGCAAAACATCAGGCTTTACACCAACGCCAATGTCTAAACGATATTTTGCCAGGTTATACCTGTCTTCATTTATTGACATTTGTTCTTCTACAGCCCGCAGTTGCTGCTTCTGTCTCACTATATCAAAATAATTATTTATTACCTGAGCAACTGTATTTACTACCTGTTGTTTGATGGTATATTCTCCCAGGTAAATCAATTGCTCCAGCCGGTCTTTTAAAATAAACATTCTAAAGCCATCAAAGATCTGCCAGTTCATCCCAACAGAAGCATTCAGATTATTTGATCTTATACCATTACGCTCCACTTCCCTGCCATCGGCTAAAGTTTGTTTTTGAGCATTGTTATTATATAAAAGAGAAGCATTTGCATTGAATCTTGGAAGAAAACCGGCATTTCTAAATTCATAATCAAGAGCTGCTGTTGCAGAATCATTTCTTGCCAGCATGATGTCGAAATTATTTTCTAATGCAGCGGCAACCGCTTGTTCTACTGTTAATAATGGCAATGTAGTATCCTGCGCCTTTAAAAAAGAAGAAATCAATAAAAGGGTGATAAACAGGTATAAATTCCTAATAAGCTTCTTCATGTATTAATTCTTCTTTTTGATTCATGATTTCCGGGTTATCCAATTCACTTTTCTTCTTCTCAGTTGACATGAAAGAATACATGGCAGGAACAACAAACAAAGTGAGGATCAATGAAAATATAATACCACCTACAATTACGATTCCCAAAGGTATTCGGCTGGTAGCAGCAGCACCAATAGAAAGCGCAATAGGTAAAGCACCCAATGCCATTGTTAAACTGGTCATTAATATAGGACGTAAACGTTGTGTGGCAGAATAAATAACAGCCTCTGTTTTTTTCATTCCTTTCAACCTGTTTTGGTTTGCAAATTCAACAATTAAAATTCCATTTTTAGTAACCAACCCAATGAGCATGATCATTCCAATTTGGGAAAAGATATTTAATGTTTGCCCAAAGATCCATAATGAAATTAAAGCACCCGCCAATGCTAATGGTACAGTAACCATAATGATCAATGGGTCAACAAAACTTTCAAATTGAGCAGCCAAAACAAGAAATATGAGTGCTAATGCAAGTATCAGTGCAAAGTTTGTATTACTTGAGCTTTCTGCAAAATCACGTGATGAACCTGAAAGTGATGTTGTAAAAGATTCATCTAATAATCCTTCTGCTATCCTGTTCATCTCTTCTATACCATCACCCACTGTTTTACCTGGTGCCAGACCCGAGGAAATGGTTGCAGATTTAAAACGGTTAAAATGATATATAGCTGTTGGCGAAGTTTCTTCTGTAAAAGAAACCACATTGTCAAGACTGATCATTTCACCGGTTGCACCTCTTACATAAAAATTGGTCAGGTCAGAGGGGTCATCACGATTATCAAGTTCAACCTGTCCAATAACTGAATATTGTTTTCCTTCTTTGGTAAAAAAACCAAGCCTTCTGTTACTTAATGCTAATTGCAATGTTTGCGATACGTCTTCAACACTTACTCCCAACTCACTTGCTTTTGCACGGTCAATATGTACACGTAATTCAGGTCTGTTGAATTTAAGATCTGCATCTACACCTTGCAACACACTACTTTGGTTAGCTTGTTCCAAAAATTGTGGTACTACCGATGATAACTTTTCGAAATTATTATTTTGTAAAACATATTGAACGGCTTGTCCGCCACGCCTGTTAACCTGTATGGTTTGAGGTTGAATGGCAAATGCACGTCCTTCATTAAAACGTGACATGTTCTTATTTACCATTTGTACAATTTCATCCTGCGAACGATACCTTAAATTAGGATCAATTAAACTTACACGTACAAACCCGGTATTAGACGCACCGGTACCCATAAAACCCGGTGAGGTTACAGATAAAACAAATTGCCTTTCAGGTATACTATCCATCATAAACTTGTTTAGCCTGTCAATATATGTGTCCATAGCCTCGAATGAAGTGCCTTCGGGGGCTGATACAGACATAAAGAACTGGCTTCTGTCTTCCATAGGAGCAAGTTCAGACTGAATGGTTTTTCCTAAATAAATTATAGCGCCAACACAAAGTGCAATAATCACAAATGCCATCCATTTAATCCGCATAAATCCTTCCAATCCCCTTCGATAGTTTATATCCATTGCATTAAACAGCTTTTCAGTTTTATTATAAAACCAGGAGTGTTTATGAATATTTTTTGGAGCAAACTTTACATTTAAAACAGGGGTTAATGTAAGAGAAACAAAAGATGATATTAACACTGCACCCGCTACCACTATTCCAAATTCACGGAATAATCTTCCAACAAATCCTTCCAGAAATATGATAGGTAAGAAAACTGCTGCCAGCGTAACAGAAGTGGCAATAACAGCAAAAAATATTTCATTTGTTCCTTCTCTGGCAGCCCTCCATTTATTCATTCCTCTTTCCATCTTTTTAAAGATGTTTTCTGTTACCACTATACCATCATCCACAACCAGTCCGGTTGCTAATACTATAGCTAAAAGTGTAAGTACATTTATAGTAAAACCAAAAAGGTACATGATAAAGAAGGCTCCAATAAGAGAAACAGGAATATCAATTAAAGGACGAAATGCTATGATCCATTCCCGGAAGAAAAAATAAATTACAAGAATAACGAGTACGATAGCAATAAGCAGTGTTTCCTTAACTTCTGAAATAGATCTTTTAATAAAAACTGTTTGATCCAGTGCAATATCCAATTTAATATCTTCCGGCACTTCAGCTTTTAAAGCTTCGTATCTTTTATAAAATTCATCAGAGATCTCAACGTGATTAGAGCCGGGTTGAGGGATGATGGCCATACCAATCATGGGGATGCCACTTCCTTTTAATACAGTTTCTTCATTTTCCGGACCTAAAACAGCTTCACCAATATCTTTTATTCTAACCTCACTTCCTTCCGTGTTTGCAACAATGATATTATTAAATTCTTCTTCCGTATTTAACATGCCAAATGTGCGAACAGAAAGTTCCGTGGCTGTACCAGAAATTTTACCACCCGGTAATTCAACATTTTCTCTGGTCAGCGCTCTTTGAATATCGGCAGCAGTAAGTGAATAGGATGCAAGTTTTTGTGGATCAAACCAAATACGCATAGCATATCTTTTTTCTCCCCATATTTGAATACCACTTACCCCGGGAATTGTTTGCATTCTTTCAACCAATACATTATTAGCATACTCACTGATCTGTAACTGATCACGGGTATCGCTTTGTACCGTCATTGATAATATAAAGTCGGAACTGGCATCTGCTTTTGAAACTACAGGTGGTGCTTCCAGATCAGTTGGCAGGGAACGTGCAGCCTGTGATACTTTATCACGTACATCATTAGCCGCAGTTTCCATGTCAACACCAAGATTGAATTCAACTGTAATATTGCTTGTTCCTCCACTACTTGAAGAACTGATATTTCTAACACCTGCAATACCGTTAATTGCTTTTTCAAGAGGTTCTGTAATCTGGGTTTCAATAATTTCAGGATTGGCACCTCCATATGAGGTACGCACGCTCACTATAGGCGGGTCAATTGCAGGATAGTCCCTAACTCCTAAAAAAGTATATCCTATTACTCCAAATAAAACAATTGTTATATTTAAAACTATGGCAAGTACCGGACGTCTTAAACTTAATTCCGCTAAATTCATTACAAGGTTTTTTGTGGTTCTCCTTCTTTGGCCGAAGTTTTATTGTCACCATTTACAATATTGCGAATAGTAACCGGAGCGTCAGGTTTTAATGTAAGTAAACTTGTTACAAGAATTGTATCACCAGCTTTTAAACCTTCTGTTACCTGTACATATGCTGAATCACGTGCACCGGTTTCTACATCAACAAATTTGGCAACTCCATTATTATAAACATATATTTTTTTGCCTCTTGCCTGTGGTATAATAGCTTGCGAAGGGACAACAATAGCATTATGGTCTGGTTCAAAATTCAGTTTAACCTTTGCAAAATTTCCAGGCGTTAATCCAGTCTTATCGCCCTGCACAGTGGCTCGTACCTGTAAACTCCTGGTAGTGAGTGCAACATTCGCATCAGTTGCCGCAACTCTTGCCGTAAAGTTTCTTTCATTGCCTGCAACAGTGAAATTTACAAATTGTCCAATCTTCATTTTGTTGCTATACTTTTCAGGCACTGTAAAATCAATTTTCAAATCAGACATTTGAATAATAGTAGTTATAGGAGTTTGAGGAGAAACATAGGCACCCGGGCTTACTAATCTTAATCCTAATTTTCCGCTATATGGAGCACGAACAGAGGTTTTTGCAATCTGTGTATTAAGTATTGCCATATCCGCTCTTATATTATTAACCTGCAACAGGCTCATGTCATAATCCTGCTGGCTAATACCCTGTATTTTTAATAATTGTGCTGAACGGTTTTCATTTTGTTGTGCAATTTTTAATTGAACTGACAATTTATTTAATTGCGCTCTTAGATCGGCATCATTTAATCTGGCAAGTAAGGCTCCTCTTGAAACATTAGCTCCTTCATTAAAATAAATAGCAGTCACCATTCCCGGAACTTCAGGATGTATTTCTGTTGACTGATTGGCTACTATAGTTCCTGTCAGTTCTATTTGATCAAGCAGGGTTTGCGTTTTAACTATATAAGCATCAGCCCTTGTTGGAGGTCGTGGACCAGCCGCCTGTTGTGACGCTGCCTGTTTTTTCCTGTCTGAAGAACAAGAGCCAAAAAGAGCAGTTATAGATATTAAAATAGGTAATGAAAAAATTATTGTAGAAAATTTCACGATAAGAATAGTGTTTGAACGCCAAAAATAGCCCCTTCTAAAAAAATTATACCTTAAAATGTGGTATAACCTATATCTGTTAACAATTATTAACCTGCTATGGTTGATAGATGGTAAAAATCAGGGATGAATTAAGATACTACTGTAAGAGCTTGTTTTATTTTATTTGCTTTATGAATTAAATCCTGCTTTTCTGTACTTAAGATAGTTATATGTCCCATTTTTCTTCCTGGTCTTGTTTCTGCTTTACCATAAATATGAACAAAAGCATTATCAATTTTGAACACTTCTTGCAGGCCTTCAAACTTAACTGGCCCATTATAGCCTTTGCTTCCAATTATATTAATCATTACAGATGGCAGGATTGCTTTTGTATTGCCAAGAGGATAATCTAAAATGATACGCCATAGCATATCAAACTGTGAAGAATAATGACCTTCTATTGTATGATGACCACTATTATGAACGCGGGGTGCCGTTTCATTTACATAAACCTCCTCATTTTCATCAACAAATAATTCTACAGCAAAAATGCCGGGTGAATTAAATTTTCGAACAACTGAAATAGAAAAGGCTTCTACTTTCCATAAAACTTTTGAAGATATTTCAGCAGGCGAAATTTGATAATCAAGCTGGTTAAGATC
>JACDAZ010000182.1 GCA_013695175.1 Flavisolibacter sp.
TACAATATCCTTCTGGCACATCAGGCGTAAAAATATAGATACCTGATTCCATATTATCAATTGCTGAAATGTTCCAGGTTCCGGTGATTCCATTTTCACTTTCTATGGGTAGTAAAGGAACCTCGCCTCCTTCACATATTGTTAGATCTGAACCAAAACTAAACAGAGGATGAACATAAGGTTGAACCGTTATGGTCAGTTGAAAATTACCATCTGCACAGGCACCTTCAGCAGGCGAAAAAGTATATACCCCTGATTCTATATTGCTGATCGTTGCAGGTGACCAAATTCCTTCAATTCCATTATCAGATATGGAGGGAAGTGAGGGAACAATATCGCCTTCACAAATCATCATGGATGATTCAAATAAAAATTCAGGTGTTAAGTTTGCACGTACAGTTATATCAAGAGTTGTTGACACAGCACATTGTCCGTCCCCGGGCGTAAAGGTGTAGGTACCACTGTTTTCATTATCAATAGCGGCAGGTGTCCAGCTACCGGAAATTCCATTTTCTGAAGCCGACGGTAATGCAGGTACAGAAGCCCCGGAACAGATAATGAAAGCTGTACCAAATGTGAAAGCTGGTATAACAGGATTATTAATTCTTACTGCGAATAGGAAAGGTAAAGCACACTGTCCTGCATCTGGCGTAAACGTATACGTATCACTATTTTGGTTATCGACAATCGATGGAGCCCATGAACCGGTAATTCCGTTTGTTGATACATCAGGTAAAACAGGTACAGAGCCTTCCCTGCAAATTTCCATTTCGTTACCAAAATTAAATACCGGATTTATATTTTCTGCTATGGTAACAGTTAGTGCCCATCCCTGGCTGGTACATTGCCCTTCAGCAGGAGTAAACACATAATTACCACTTTGCTGATTGCTTATAGCAGCAGGTGACCAGGAACCCTGTATACCATTATCAGAAGCAGAAGGTAAAGTGGGTACACTTACACCTGTACAAAACGAAAGAGATGTACCGATGGAAAATTCAGGCGTAACATTAGGATTAACAGTAATGGTAAAATCAACCGGAGAAGCACAAATGCCCGCTTCAGGTGTAAATGTGTAGGAAGCAGATTGCATATTATCTGCTATTGCCGGTGACCAGGTTCCGCTAATACCATTCATTGCTGCAGCCGGAAGCACGGGTACATCACCACCTTCGCAAATTACCAATGCGGTTCCAAATTCAAATACAGGTATAATTTTGTTTGTAACGGTTACGCTTAGGGTAAATTCTTCTGCGCATTGTCCTGCATCTGGTGTAAAAGTATATGTACCGGGTGCTGAATTATTAATTATTTGTTGGCTCCATTGCCCTGTAATTCCATTTTGTGAAACTTCAGGCAATACAGGTACTGCATCTCCTTCACATATAGTTATACTATTACTAAAGCTGAAGACTGGAACCTGAATTGATTGTACAATTACATTAAGAGTAAATGCTGTCGCACACTGATCATTTGAAGGTGTAAAAACATATTCTCCGGAAGCCTGGTTGCTTACCTGTGCTGGTGACCAGGTGCCATTAATACCATTTTGTGACGTAGAAGGCAAAGAAGGTACCGGTTGACCGGCACAGATTTCAAGGCTGCTTCCAAAATCAAATAAAGGAGTTATATTTTGTTGTACTGTGACATTGAGTGTAGTATTTGTAGCACACTGACCTTCATCAGGAGTGAAGGTGTAAGTGCCACTTAAATCATTATTTATAGTAGCGGGTGACCATGTTCCTGTTATGCTATTTAAAGATTGGTTAACCAATGCTGGAACCGGTTGTCCGGCGCAAATGCTAAGTGTAGTGCCAAAAGAAAAAGCCGGATTTTCAAGTGGTGTAACTGTTACATTAAATACAAATGGTAAGGCACATTGTGCTTCAGACGGATTAAACGTATAGCTACCCGAACTTTGAATATCCACAACGGCAGGATTCCAACTTCCTTCAATTCCATTTTCAGAAGTGTTTGGAAGATCAGGGACTATACCTCCCGAACAAATATTTAATGTGGTACCAAAAGAAAATGTAGGCTGCACATTAGGACTTACATCCACAGTTAATACGAAAGAGAGTGCACAAGGCTCTCCTGCAGGGGTAAAAGTATAAACACCGGAGGCTTGATTATCAATGGTCGAAGGATTCCAACTGCCATTAAGATCATTTAGAGAAGTTGGTGGCAGAGCAGGAACGGATGCACCCTCACATATTTGAAGCGATGATCCGAAAGTAAATACGGGTGTAATATTAGGTCTTACGTTAACTGCAAATTGAGTTGACGTGGCACACTGCCCTTCATTGGGTGTAAATGTATATACCCCTGAATTTTGATTATCAACAATTGCCGGAGACCAAACACCTGTTATTGCATTTAGAGATGTATTGGGTAAAACAGGCACTGTACCTCCTTCACAAATAGTAAGAGAAGTGCCAAAACTGAATTCCGGAGTTACATTCTGTGTTATTACTATATTAATGGTTACCTGTCTGGCACATTGATTTGCATTAGGCGTAAAAGTATATGCACCAGATGCCTGATCATTGATTATTCCCGGAGACCATGTTCCCGTAATACCATTATTGGAGGTAGAAGGAAGTGCAGATGGTTTACTGCCGGCGCAATAGGGACCAAATGAATTGAACCGGGGTGTTATAATATTATTGGAAAGTGTTAATCCGATACTCAATTCAGTTTCGCAATTATTGGCAGCTACAATAAAATCTGAGTAAAATCCGGCATTTAGTCCATTTATAACTACCTGTCCCGAACTATTAGCTGTGAGAGTTAATGGTCCCTGGCTAACATCATCATCCATATAACTAACTGAATAAACAGTGCCGGGAGACAGTCCATTAATAGTGATAAAACCTTCATTTCCGTTACATGTAGTTGGATTAGCACTTGCTAATGTTGGTGACTGAATAAAAAAGCTTGCTTTAAAATTTTGGCCTGAGTTATTAACCAACACCGTCTCTTCACAACCGGAACCACCAGAACTGTTACCCTGGATTTCATAATACACTTCTAGTACATAATTTCCGGGAGCGTTATTAGTAAGATCCAGAGGTGACTGTGGAATGGTTTGTCCATCAGCAATTACCCTGCTCCACCTTTGATCACCCACTTGACAATCGGCTCCACCGGGATACTGTTGTGTACCGGCATTGCAATCTGCATTAAGTGGCAAAGTTATTATTTGGAAAGCACCAGGACTTAGATTTGAAGAGTAAAGACGGTAATACATATTAACGCTGCACACATGTCCATCAACAAAATCTTTATATGTACGCACTTCACCTCCGCGAAAAATAAGCGAACCTGAATTTTGAGTAAAGGCTCCCAAATGAGATTCGAATTGATTCATTGGTTGTCCAATTAAATCATTGCCTGTGCCGGAAGTATTATAATAGCCATTGCTATTGCAAGTGGTGAGCCAGACGGCAGAGGATCTTGATCCAAAAGACTGGGCAGAAACATATAAATTTGAAACAAGGGTTAGGAGTAGCACAAAGGTGCAACACCGGAAATTGGTTTTCATAGAATGGATTCAGTTAGTAGAAACCGAAGTTTCTTGGTTAATGCAAATTAAACTGCTGCTGCACTAAACTGAAACTTTTTATGTAAGTATCTTTTTAAATAAGTATTATTTCGTTATTGCAGTTCGTATTTTTCCTATTAATTATAGTCGTAATAAGTCGCAGCAGGTCTCAGTTTCCAGTAAATCAAATTTTAATTGAAATAAAAAATAATCAGAAATTTTATTTTTTTTCCGGAAATGACTCGTTAATGTTTTAGTTTTTCTCACATAACAGTAAAGTAAAAAAAACAGATAATTTAGGTATAAACCCTTATTTCGATAAGGCTTACTTTGATAAATTATACTGCTCTCACAAGTTGGTATTTGAAGAAAATACTTTCAATTCAGTTGAACGATTGTTCATAATCTTTATTTACCTGATTTTTATTGCATTTTACAACAATGCATCTCAAAAATTTCATTGGCTTTTAATAATTAACGCCAAAAAAGGCAGAATTTATTATAAAATTTATTAAGTAATAATACAGGTGCACATAACTAGAGTTCAAGTAAATAAAAAGGCAATTCAAAACCAGACCTGTTTAAAACAGGTGTTGATACATTATACACTTTCACACCATTAGGTGCTTCTCCTTCCAGTTTCCCCGCATGTGCATGACCGTGAAAAGCAGCTCTTACATTTCTGCGTGCAAGTGGTTCTGCCAGCCTTGAACTTCCCAAAAATGGATAAATAACTTCCGGCTCCCCTTCTACTGTTGCCTGGATGGGTGAATAATGTAGTAAAACGATTTTATGTTCTATGCCCTCATGATCCTGGTCTATACGTGCCAGTGCCCTGTCAAGATGAAGAGCTTCGTCAACGGCCTCCTGTACATATGCTTTGTTGGCACCTTCACCAAACATAGATAGCATGTGCCTGTCAAAACCTCCACCAAATCCTTTTACACCAGCAAAGCCAACACCACCAATAACAATAGCCTCACCATCCAGAACATGCATACCTGCTTTTTGTAAAATACTTCTTATTAATTTATGCCTTCCTTTTTCATGATCATGATTACCCAGCACACCCAGTACCGGTATGGTGCAGGCCTTTAATTCTTCTGCCAGTACTTCGGCTTCCGATTCGTCGCCCGTATCCGTTAAATCACCACAAATACATAAAGCATCTGCAGTTTCCGAAGCCTGCCTGAAAAAATCAATCCATTTACCTTTGTCTGATTCTTTTACGTGTATATCTGCTATCGCAGCAATTTTTTTTACCTGTTTTTCTTCCATATTGATCTTTTTCCGGTTTATTCCTTCCAGCCTTATAATATCAATCTATAAGAGTTGCAGCAGATACTACAATTTTAATACCTGAACATTGATGTTGCAGAAAAAATAAACCTGGTCCCCCAGGTATCATATTTGCAGCTAAAGTGGCTTGCAAATCATTAAAAATGAATAGCAATGGACAAACAGCATTTCATTTTATTAAATAGTTCTTTTCTTTGGCGGAAATTTTAAAATAAGAACAGTAAAAACTAAGTAGAATAAAAAGAGAGAAAATGAATAAAAAAGTAACCCTGATTCATGGTGACGGAATAGGTCCTGAGATAGTAGAAGTGGTAAAAGAAATATTTGCTGCTGCCAATGCACCTGTAGAGTGGGAAAACGAGAATGCAGGTCAAACAACTTTAGATGAAAAAGGTGAACTGATACCCCAAAGTTTGATCAGCTCACTTGAGAAAAATAAACTCGGACTAAAAGGACCCATTACCACACCTGTTGGTAAGGGTTTTAAAAGTGTGAACATTCAATTGCGCCAGCGTTTTGATCTTTATGCCAATGTACGCCCTGCAAAAAATATTGAAGGATTGGAAAGCAGGTTTTATAATGTTGATATAGTATTGTTCAGGGAAAATACAGAAGGTCTTTATTCAGGACTGGAATTTTATGATGAAAGACTGGGCATTGCCGATTCTATCAGCAGGATAACCGATTTGGGTTGCGAAAGAATTGTAAAAGCAGCATTTGAATTTGCTGTAAAACATAACAGGAAAAAAATAACCCTGGTACATAAAGCAAACGTTTTAAAATTAGCAGGTGCTACCCTCCTCAAAGCCGGAAAAAAAATAGCTGTTGATTATCCCCAGATAGAAATGGATGATATTATTATTGATAATGCATGTATGCAACTGGTGATACGTCCCGAACGTTTTGATGTACTGGTTACAACCAATCTTTTTGGAGATATTCTTTCAGACTTATGTGCAGGTTTGGTGGGTGGACTGGGAGTGGTACCCGGTGCTAATATTGGTGATGATGTAGCAATTTTTGAAGCAGTACACGGTACAGCACCCGATATTGCAGGGAAAGGGCTGGCAAATCCTACAGCTCTTTTAAAATCCGGCATCATGATGCTGAATTACATGAAAGAGAATGAAGTGGCAAATAGAATTGAAAATGCACTGCATACAGTATTAAAAGATAAGGAAAAACGTACCGGTGACCTGGGTGGCAAATCGAATACCAGCCAGTTCACCCAATATATAATTGAAGAAATGAAAGCAAATAAATAATTCTATTTTCTAACAAGCTGTTGAAACTTTTTAAGTTCTGCTATTTCAGCAGCCGTTAAAGTTTCATTGTTATCAAATTTAGATTGCAGGAACAACACTCGTTTATGTTGCGGGTATTTATTTAAGATCTCGGTGATCATTTCACCGGCAGCGGCATCTTTTTCATATAAAGGTTTGTTTTCGGGCAATTCCGACTTGAAGCGGTTGGGCATTTTTTTGATCAGCGCTTCCAGGGTAGCCAATTTTCCTGAAGACAAATCTTTTATTTCCGATGCTTTTCCATAAAGTCCCTGTAATTGTTTTTTACTCAGGCTGCCTCTTTGCAGGTATTGTTTGTAAAGGCTGATGATAAATGATGAAACAGGATATGCCATGATACATTCCTCCAAAATCTCGTTTACAATATCCAGCTGGGGCTTATTCTTTTCCATTTTAATTAATCATTCAAATATAAACCTACGGACACTAATATATTCTCATTAATAGGCTCACACTGTAATTGCCACATTCCCTTTTTTGTGACCCAGTTCTACATACGCATGTGCCTCTGACATTTGCTCTAAAGAATATGTTTTATCAACGACTGCTTTATATTTTCCAGCTTCAACAAGATCTTTAATAAAAGAAATCTCTTCCTGTGTTTCTTTGCTTACTCCCATAATCAGTTTCTTGTTTTTAAATTTTGAGGTCCAAAGACCCTGTATCATTTCGGTAATTCCTGCTGCACTTAATATTAAAACTCCATTTTTAGCTAATGATTGTACACAATCAGAAACCGGAACTTTATTAACTGTTTCAAAAACTACATCATATGTTTTATCATTTTTTGTAAAATCTTCACTTTTATAATCTATTACATGGTCAGCTCCTAAAGATTTTACCAGAGCCAGGTTTTCAGTACTGCATATACCTGTAACTTGGGCACCAAAATGTTTTGCAAGTTGAATGGCAGCTGTTCCTACAGCACCGGAAGCGCCGATGATTAATACATTCTGGCCGGCTTTAATATCTGCTTTTCTAAAAAAATGCAATGCAGTTATTCCACCAAAAGGTATGGTTGCAGCTTGTTCATGTGAAATGTTTTCAGGTTTTAAATCCAAAACAGCATTATCGGGTAAACAGATGTATTCAGCATAGGCACCAAAACTGATTCCTGTACTTCCAAAGACAAGATCACCAACTTTAAACCTTGTTACATTTTTACCAACTGTTTCAATCAGACCAGACAACACGCCACCAAGTATTTGTTTTTTAGGTTTCGTTAATCCAAAAAATAATCTTACTGCAAAAGGATCTGCTTTTCTTAAACGCCAGTCTGCTGAATTTACCGCTGTAGCAATTATTTTTATCAGAATTTCATTATCTCCCGGTACAGGCTTTTCTATTTCTTTTAATTGTAAAACTCCCGGTAAACCGTAATTGGTATAAACAATTGCTTTCATGATATGCATTATGATTATAAGTCTATTAGCAAACAGTTATGGCTTTACTCTTAAAAAGCTTATATAAGTTGTAAGCAGTTATGAAAGCTTTCTTTCATTGCAGAACCTTTAAAGTTACCCTATTTAAAAATGGATAACCACATCTAACTTTTAAAGATTTTTCCCACAATTGCTAAAAAGTTTAGGAAGAGTTCTTTATTTTGTAAAAACACTTTGAATGTCTACCCAAATAACCTGCCCTCATTGTAAAAAAGATTTTGCCTTAGGCGAAGTGGAGGCTGAAGAATTTAAAAAAGAGCTTCAGCAAAAGATGATTGATTATAAAAAGCAAAAAGATGTTGAATTACAACAAAAGCTTGTTGATTTTGAAAAACAAAAAACTGTTATTCAAAACGAAGCCTTTCAAAAAGCATCTTCTGAAATGGAAGTGAAACTAAAAGCAGCACAGGAAGAAGCGAAAATAAAATCAATGCAACTTCAAGACCTGCAAAGAAAAGAACTGGACCTGCTTCGTGAAAAAAATGACCTGGAACAAAAAGCAAGAAACATTGATATAGAAATAGAAAAAAGAATTTTAGAAGACCGTAAAAAAATAGAACAGGAAACCATTCAAAGAGAATCGCAGTTGTTTGACATGAAGCTTCGGGAAAAAGATATTCAGATGGACAGCATGAAAAAAACTATTGAAGAACTGAAACGGAAAAGTGAGCAGGGCTCCATGCAAATACAGGGTGAGGCAGGCGAACAAATGCTGGAAGAATTATTAAAAGAACATTTTCCATTTGATATAATTACAGAAGTAGGTAAAGGCGTGGAAGGAGCTGATTGCATTCAGGAGGTGCACAATCATACCGGGCATAAATGTGGTAGTATCATTTTTGAAAGCAAACGCACTAAAGCATTTCAAAATGTATGGGTGGAAAAACTGAAGAACGATATGCGTCAAAAGCAAGCAGATGTTGCCATATTAGTTACACAATGCTATCCAAAAGAAATGAAGTGCTTTGGCGAAAAAGAAGGCATCTGGATCTGTTCTTTCCAGGAAGTAATTGCACTGACAACAGCTTTGCGTCAAACTATTCTTAGAATTTCAGACACTAAAAAATCGGAAGAGAATAAAGGAGAGAAAATGCAGATGTTGTATACTTATTTAACTGGTACGGAATTCAGGCAACAGATAGAAACCATAGTAGAAGGTTTTATGAGTATGAAAAACTGTATCAGCAAAGAAAGAATACAAATGGAAAAAATTTGGAAGGAAAGAGAAAAACAACTGGAGAGGGTGTTGATCAGCACCTCGGGCATGTATGGATCAATTAAAGGTATTGCAGGTTCTTCTATTGGTAATATTCCTTTGCTGGAAGACGATATGGAGGAAGAAGATGAGGAAACAACAAAATTGCTTTTTAAGTAACAACATAACTAAGACATAAATCATTAAAAAATACAGAATGAAGATCCAGGTGCTGATCTTCTTTTTTTTTGAAAGTTATTTTACTATTGAATGAATTGTGTGAAAGTGCTTGAACCGATTTAACTTGAATATGTTTTTTAAAATCTACACCACCATACCCATACCATTTAAAAACAGCTTCTTTACATGACCACATTAATGTAACGGTCTTTATTAAAGAAAGCGAATCAGCACTCAATAAATCATTACAAAGACCTTCCTCTTCTGCCGATATAAACTTATGGCTGATGCGTTCCACCTTTTGTGAAGTCATTTCAATATCTACTCCTACCCTTTTTGTTGTACTAACAATGGCAGCAGCATAATCACCACAATGTGAAATGGAAAAATGAAATTTTTCATCTTCCAGGTAAGGTTTCCTTGTATCTGCAATTTGTATCAGGGAAAGTGGAAAATCAGGAAATAATAATTTTAGCAAATACCTTCCCGAAAGGTGTTGCAAATTTTTATGCGGATGCGAAACGGCACGTTGTAAACCTATAATTTCTGTAAAGAAACCAGATGCTTCTTCTATCTTCCAGATGGCTAAACGGGTGCTATGGTCAATATCTTGTTGAAAAAAAACAGGCATGTTTCAGAAAATGAGAATTATTTTGCCGCAGCCAAAAGTCAACTTCAAAAGTCAAACTTCAAAATATATTCATGATTCTTTCTGATAAACGAATTTTAGAAGAGATAGAAAAAGAAACTATTAAGCTACAACCTTACGACAGGGAAAGTCTTGGCAGCAATAGTTATGACGTTCATTTAGGAAAAACCTTAGCCACTTATCGTGAGCATATTCTGGATGCAAAAAAACACAACCAGATTGAATATTTTGAAATTCCTGAAGAAGGATTTGTGCTTTATCCTCACATATTTTATCTCGGTTCTACCCTTGAATACACAGAAACACATGCTCATGTTCCTTTTTTGGAGGGCAAATCATCTACAGGGCGTTTGGGTATAGACATTCATGCAACTGCCGGTAAAGGTGATGTTGGTTTTTGCGGTCACTGGACATTAGAAATTTCGGTTAAGCAACCTGTGCGTGTGTATGCGGGTATGCCGATAGGTCAGTTAATTTATTTTCCAGTTGACGGAGAAATTGAAGTGAAGTACAATGAAAAAGCAAATGCTAAGTACAGCTATCAATCAAGCAAACCTGTAGAAAGTATGATGTGGAAGAATAAGTTTTAAACTTAATTGTAAAGGACCGTTAAAACAGATTAATTATTTTAAAAGCTTTTTAACCACAAAGTAGACAAAGAATACTTAAAGTTCTGTAAAGAGGCTTATTCTTATACAATGTAAAAAAATATATATCCTAATTAAAAAGCCCTTCCAAATATTATAACCATAAAAATTTTACCTTTAAAGTCAAATGCAAATTCCTGTTACTATATCACCCAATATACAAAGCGGTGAGCCTGTTTTTACGAATACAAGAGTACCTGTAAAAAATCTTTTTGATTATTTAAAAGCAGGACATTCTTTAAATATTTTTTTAGATGATTTTCCTTCTGTAAAAAAAGAACAAGCTATACAGGTTATTGAACATTTTGAGAAACTGTTTAACTTCTCTCTTTCCAATGAAAAAAGTACTGCTTGATGAAAATCTGCCTGTGAAAGTTAAATTTCGATTGCAAAATTTCTGCGAAGTTTTTACTGTGAAAGATAAAGGTTGGAATGCTTTAGAAAATGGAGATGCTTAATGCAATCCAGCAAGAAAATTTTGATTTTTTAATAACTTCTGATAAAAATCTTCAGTATCAACAAAATTTAGATAAATATGATTTCAGATTTATAATATTGTCCGTTGAAAATAATAATTATGAAACTATTTTTCCATTAGTTGATAAAATAAGAAAAGCATTAAATGATAATACTGATAAGATTATTATCATTTCAAAATAATTTAATTGCTTACACTTCTGTTCAGCTAACCATACAATGAATAATAACCTTAGGAATTTAACTGCCATATAGTGTAATTTAAAATGGCTGCAAAGCTCACCCAGCTTATATAGGGCACCAACAGCCAGGCTGCAGTTTTACTGATTCGTGCAAACAAAAAAATGGTTATTAATATTAAAACCCACAGTATAATTATTTCTGCAAATGCAAGTCCCATACGCTGAGCACCAAAAAATATAAACGACCATGCAGCATTAAAAATCAATTGCACCACCCACATGGTCATTGCAGGTTTTTTAATTTTTTCATCCCTATTTGATTTCCAAACCAGGTAAAAAGCAATCCCCATAAGTATGTATAACGTTGTCCATACCGGACCAAACAACCAGGAAGGAGGATTCCATTCAGGTTTGGCAAGACTTTGGAACCAGCTGCTCTCACCTGTTTGTGTAAACAAAGCGCCTGCTAGTCCGGCTAGCTGCGGCAATACAATAGAGATCACAAATTTTATCCAGTTCTTCATAAATAAGTAACAAATATGATCTTATTT
>JACDAZ010000008.1 GCA_013695175.1 Flavisolibacter sp.
ATAATGACCCTGCAGATGTACAGGTATGCCGCCTGCGGAGGCGGAAATACAGCATTCAATATTTTCTTATACTTTATCAGTTATAATTATATTCTGAATAAGAATATCCTTGACCTTGGTTTTTTTGCTTTTAAACCACACATAGCCGCATTTTTAATGGCATTTGTCATCACTTTTCCTATTGGATTTTATTTGAGCATGTATGTGGTTTTTCAGGGCTCTTACCTTCGAAGAAGAATACAGTTGTTACGCTATTTTATGATAGCAATGGTTTGTATCATATTAAACTACGTCTTATTAAGAATATTTGTAGAGCAATTTGGATGGTATCCTACACCTTCTTTAGTAGTTACTGCAGGTATTGTAATATTATTCAGTTATCTCTCACAGCGGCATTTTTCTTTTCGTAATACCCAAACAAAAGCTACTCAAAAAGCTGTTGTTGTTAAAACTTAAGATCAATCTCCGTTACCAGCACATTTAATTTTCCGGCACAATGGCTGCGTATAATTAAATGTTGTGGCAGGGCACTAACAGCAGTAAGTTGCAGCTCTGAAACAGTACCGGAACCTCTTATGCCTTTTGTCCATTCCTTATTTAGGAATGTATTAAGTGTTTGCGAAGCAGTATCGTAATAAGAAGCCAGGCTGATACTGCTATACTTTTTCAATTCACTAATAATGCGTTTATTGAAAAGCCATTTTGCAGTTTTTAAAAAGAAGCTTTTTGTCTGCAGGTCATAATCAAGATCTTTTACTTCAATAGTTTTTAATGCCTGGTTATATCCGGGTTTTCCATATAAATAGGCTGTTCCGTTAAAAGAACCTGTAAAATCAACTTTTACTATCAAATTTCCGGTGGAGTCGCCATGTAAAGTTGCTTTTTGAATAATAACATGTTTCTTTAATAATCCTTCTGTAACATCAATACGTTTACCAGCCATATAACTATTCATCACCTGGCTTAGTGAATCGTATTGCAAAGCAGCTTCCAGATTTATATTAAAACCATCTTTATTAGTTGCAGTAATTAAATTAGGTACTTCAGTTAGTCCTGTCTCTTCTCTTTGAAATGATATGACCGGAGTAGCAGATATTCCTAATTGAATATTCAACATATCATTTCTTGCATTTATTTTTTCCATTCTTAGTTTCTTTGGGTGTAGTGTTAAAAAACCAATGCCAGCTATAGCATAGGGTTCAGACAATAAATTCCATGCTTGCTGTATGTATGGTTTAAGGTTAATGATGCTAAAAGAATCTTCCATAACTTTTTTAGACAGGTCCAGTTCTTTTTTTAAACCTTCCATTACTGTTGAAGTAATATCCTGCCCCCAAAAACAAACAGTGCATTTATTCAAAGCCCGTGGTTCTGTTCTTACAATTTTTGTTTGTAAAATATGATCTTGCCTTAAATTAAAAGTGCTGATAAATCCAATATCTACTTTTCTGTCGCCTTCAGAAAAACCACATTTACATTCAGGTGTCCAGGGCGACAATACAACTCCATTTACACAGGCACGGGTAGATCCTATTATTTTATACGATCCTGTAAAAGCCAGGTTTAGTGTAGTACCATTCATTGTCATTCGCAAAGGCGACCTTGTGAAATGATATTTATACCGGGTAGCACAATCAGATTCTATCCAGCCGGTAGGATAATCAGGTGAAGTAAAATAATGATCAACA
This sequence comes from Flavisolibacter sp., assembly GCA_013695175.1. Taxonomy (GTDB): domain Bacteria; phylum Bacteroidota; class Bacteroidia; order Chitinophagales; family Chitinophagaceae; genus Flavisolibacter. Next base: position 1,689 of record JACDAZ010000008.1, read on the forward strand.
TTTTTTTCTGCCAGAGTATAAAATGGCTTTAGACTGATTTGTATGGGAATATCAATTTGAGATTCTGGTAAAGATTCAACCGGAAAATTTTGCAGTGTTGATGATTGTGCCTGTATACAGGCAGAAGAAGCAACAGCAATGATTAAAAACAAAAATTTCATAATGATATTGATCAAATATAAAACGTAATGCAGGTGAATTAATGGCAATATGCAGTGTTAACATTTTAAATTATAATTAGGCTATGTCATTTTTAATTGAATCTTAAAAATTTATTGGTAATTAATTTGCATTAATCATCTTTTTCTCAAAATTGGGGAAGCGGAACAATAAAAGTTTATAGCATGATTAGATTTAAAATTTTGGCGTGGATTGGAGCAGGTATTTTTTTATCAGGTTGTAATAATTCTATAAAACATACAGAATCGGAACAGGTTGCGGTTGATCAGTATAATGCTTCCGGAGGAATGGAACAAAAGGGTTCTGATACAAGGGAAGATGTTTTCCTTGTACAGAAAAAGCTGCCAAAGGAGCTAAAAGAAAATTCAGGTATAGTAGCAGATGGCGGTGTTATATGGGCTATAACCGATGAAAAAGTGCCTTATATATATAAATTGGATGAGGATGGCAACCTGATACAAACTGTTGAAATAACAGGTGTAAAAATGAAGGATGTTGAAGCTATTACTGCCGATGCTGAATTCCTTTATGTTGGTGATATTGGTGACAATAGTGGTGACAGAAAAAAAAGAACCATTTACAAGATTAGAAAATCAGCAATTGGCAGTGGCAAAAATGTGAAAATAAAAGCAGAAGAAATAGAATTCAAATTTAAAGGTTTTGAAGAAGCAGAAAAGAAAAAGCACAATGAATATGATGCAGAAGCATTGATAAGTGCAGGAGATCACTTGTACATTTTTACCAAGCGGAGAACTGATGATAAAACTGAATTGGTATCTATACCAAAAACACCGGGAGATTATGTGGCAAAAAGTATAATGGTTTTTGATAGTAAAGGCATGATAACCGGTGCCGGTATAAATAGTACCGGTTCAGAAATAGCTTTAATTGGTTACAGGAGCGGGCATACTAATTCTTTTATTTTACTCTTAAGCAACTTTACAGCTCCTGATTTTTTTAATGGTAATCAACAAAGGATTGAGTTGACAAAATCAAAAATCGACTGGCAAACCGAAGGCATCACTTATTGGAATGATGATATTATCTATTTTAGCTGCGAAACCACTTCTGATGTTCCTGCTACTATTTATGGAGTTAAAAAATCGAATTTGGAGAGGGTGAAAGACGAGAAGTTTAAATAAGGGCTAAGAGAAAAGGAGGAGGAAAGGAGGGCTAAGAGAAAATGAGAAGGTAAAGAGAAAAAGAGGTTATTTTTTTCGCACAGCGCTAAGGAGGAAGGAAGGGCTAAGAGAAGAGGAGAAGGTAAAGAGATAAGGAGGTTATTTTTTCGCACAGCGCTAAGGAAGGGCTAAGAGAAAAGGAGAAGGTAAAAAGAAAAAGAGGTTATTTTTTCGCACAGCGCTAAGGAGAAAAGGAATGGCTAAGAAAAAATGAGAAGGTAAAACGAAAAAGAACCATCCATGTGGAGTGAGAACGGGAGTGTGCCTCCACCGATTTTTACATTTGATAAAGATGATTTCAAGGCACGAATAAATGCATGGTTAGAAGGTTTCCAATGTACCAGATCTGGTGAAGAAGCTAAATGTATTGAACCCCGGATGAAATATTGATTCTGGGAAGACGCGAAATAACATTCACCTAACGGACGGGTGACTGCATAAAATAAATTATTTATTTTGCCTTCGAACAACAGCATATCCTTGTTCTTATGACAATACAATACCAACAGAATTGTAATTCAATGCATCTACTGATTTATACAACATGGTTGAATGCCTTTCTGAGCTTACACAACAGGTCGTCATGAAGTATTGTCCATCTATATATGAAATTCTGGCATCCTCTATGCCATATTCCTGGTTGGTAAATTGGGGAGAGATTATTTTATTGTAATGTATTTTCTCTATTAAAGAACCATCAAATTTAACTCCACCGGAAGCAACCATGATAAAGAAGTAAGGGCATAAACAGGAAAATTATAACCATTGATTTTGAATTTTCTGGAATCATTTATAGTTAACATCAGCTAATGGCCAGGCATCTCTTATATAACCTTTTGTTTCATCCTATCTTATACATTAAGCTTTTTCATCGACCACAGCATTTATTAAAGTTTCTGCTATTCTTGCCATTATCAATAAATTGCCATTAGGTAATCTACATAGAGGCGTAAAAATCAGATTGTCATATTTAATATTGGGCACCATTATCTTTTGTACTTATTCAAAGCCGTTATCACAGAAGGATAGTTTTCTGCAATTTGCATAGTAAATAATGCTTCAATAGTAGATTCAGCACCCGAATTGATATTTACGTTATTTGATGATTCTATGCCGTCAAAACAACGTCCTGTGGCAACATTATACATTATTTTATTAGCAGCATTTGCCCCTAAAAACCATGCAGCTAACTGACCCGCTATATCTGCATATTTTTCGTTTTTTGTTAAACGATATGCTTCTACCGCAGCAGAAAACATAGGTCTGATTCCATAGGCAATCTGTTCGTACGTTTTCTCACTGGTTAGCCTTATTTCGTTACCGTTTTTTTCAAAAACAAAAGAAGATTTCATTCCATTCTTTAATAGCCAGGGGTAAAAATTATCAACTTCTGCCATTCCTATTTCGGAATATGTGGGAGTATTTAGAAAAGCTCCGGCCTTCATG
>JACDAZ010000023.1 GCA_013695175.1 Flavisolibacter sp.
GCAGCACACTAATTCCGCTTCTTCGCAATACGTTCTCCGTTGAAGGGAATGCAGCTCTTCTACCTAACACCTTCTAAATACCCGAACTTTAAAAACAAAGTTTAAGAAGATGGTTCCCTAAATGATAAGCTTAGTTAAAAACCCTATAGAATAATTATTTCTCTTTACCCTCTATCACAGTTCCAATATTATCCCTGCCCATCTTATCTAAAAATGGTTTCAACAGATCAATTGGTATCGGGAAAATAGTAGTGGTATTATGTTCGGAAGAAATTTCAACCAGCGTTTGTAAATAGCGAAGCGTAAGAGCACTTGGCTGATCAGCCAAAATTTTTGCAGCATCGGCAAGTCTTTGCGAGGCCTGGAACTCCCCTTCTGCAGATATAACTTTTGATCTTCTTTCTCTTTCAGCTTCTGCCTGTCTCGCCATAGCACGTTGCATTTCCTGCGGTAAATCAATTTGCTTTACTTCCACATTAGAAACTTTTATTCCCCATGGCTCGGTATGCGAATCAATAATTATTTGTAACTGCTGGTTTATTTTATCTCGTTGAGATAACAATTCATCTAATTCAGATTGACCTAATACACTTCTTAAAGTGGTTTGTGAAATTTGTGATGTGGCAGCCAAATAATTTTCTACCTGCACTATAGATCTTTGTGGCTCCAGTACCCTGAAATAAACAACTGCATTTACTTTTATAGAAACGTTGTCCTGGGTAATTACATCCTGTGGCGGCACATCCAATACAATGGTTCGTAAACTTACTTTTACCATTTTATCAATGATTGGTATCAGCAGAATTAATCCCGGTCCTCTTACACCACCATTGCCTGCCAACCGACCCAAACGAAATACTACTCCCCTTTCATACTCACGTAAAACATGAATAGCATTACTTAATATAAAAAGAATAAAAATGACAAGGACAATCAAAGCAATTGGATACTGTTCCATAATGGTTTATTTTTTATTATTAAACTTTCTCTACAATCAATTTAAAGTTCTGCATGGAAACAACTTTAATTCTTTCACCTACCTGCAGTTTGCCTTCTGCTGATGCTGCCCTCCATATTTCACCATGAACACGAACCGTCCCTTCCGGATCCAGGTCTTCCAAAACAACTCCCACTTCCCCTATAAAACCCTCTATACCGGTTACCGGTTTGCCTTTTTGTGCCTTTAACCCTGCACCAATAAGAAACAGGAAAAACAACGTGGTTAATGCTGTTGTTGTAATGATTACACTGGTTGATATGCGAATGACTTCGAACGTAGTTTCTTCTTTAATTAACATCAAAGAACCTAATAAAAGTGATACAACCCCACCAATAGTTAAAATGCCGTAACTGGTGACCTTTATTTCCAGTACAAAAAGTACAATTCCAAAGATAATTAAAGCAAGACCCGCATAATTAAGCGGCAAAGCAGCTAATGCATAAAATCCAAGAATTAGTCCCAATCCGCCAATGACACCGGGAAAAATGGCACCGGGACTGTATAATTCAAATAACAATCCATAAAAACCAAGCATCAATAGTATGTAAGCAATATTAGGATCGCTGATGATGTTGAGGATTTTTTCAATAAAACTCATTTCCACCACCTGTACCTGTGTCTGCCTTGTACTTATGGTTCTTGATCCTGAATTTACTTCCACTGTTCTTCCATCAATTTCATTTAGTAATTGATTGGTAGTTACAGCAATCATATCTATTACATTTAAATCCAACGCTTCGCTGCCTGTAATAGAAACGCTTTTTGTTACCGCTTCCTCTGCCCATTCACTGTTCCTGTTTCTTTTTTGGGCAATTGTTTTTATAAATGCCACGGCATCATTTGTTGCCTTGGTATTCATTGTAGAATCTGTACCACCCTGCATAGATACAGGATGTGCAGCGCCAATATTGGTACCCGGAGCCATTGCTGCTACATGCGCTGCCATAGTAATAAATACACCCGCCGATCCTGCATGGGCACCACCCGGAGATACATAAACAATAACAGGTACTTCTGATTCCAGGATATGACCCACAATCACCCTGGTAGATTTTAATAACCCTCCCGGTGTATTTAAATGAATAAGTACAGCTTCCGCATTTTCAGCAGTTGCTTTTTTTATACTTCTTTCAATAAAATTGGCTGATGAGGGATTGATGGAACCATCAACAGTTATAGAAAACACTTTACTGTTTTGTGCTTTTACACAAAAAGGAAGAGAAAGCAACAGTAAATAAAAAAATAAATAACGGTTCATTACTATTGTAATTTACTTAATAAATTTTTCAGTAGTTTAAAATTAGTTGCAGCTTGCATTTGCAGAATATATTTGCTTTAAAAATTTTTGGATCCGCAACGTCATACTCTCATTATAATTGGTGGCGGACCCATAGGTATAGCCTGTGCACTGGCAGCTAAAGAAAAAGGAATTGATTATGTTATTTTAGAAAAGGCACCCTGGTAAATTCTCTTTAACTTTTGTAGTTCTTTTATCGTCCCTTGCAGCCTGTACCGCTAAAAGCGGGGTCGGACACTTGTACTGTTGTAACCGCAGCAGCAATTACCAATAATAAAATTGTTCAGGCTCCGGATATTTAATCAAATTATATTATACTTATTTATAAAATGATGTAAATTAGAGTCCTATGACAGGTGCAGAAATAAAAAAGCATTTACAATCATTTGGTATTAATCCTTCTTCAACTAAACACCGGAATGAAGATGTTGTACTACTTTCTTTTTCATACAATAATGA
>JACDAZ010000030.1 GCA_013695175.1 Flavisolibacter sp.
GCATTTGTTGATATACTGGCTGCAGAACAAACACCTGATAACTTCACCTGGTTCCAGGGTACCGCTGATGCAGTACGACAAGGTTTAAGACATATAAAACCCTTTGACAGTGAATACATATTAATTCTTTCAGGCGATCAGTTATACCAGATAGATTTTCAACAGATGCTGGAGGAGCATAAAGCCAGGGGTGTGGATATAACAGTAGCTACCATACCTGTTGCAGAAAGAGAAGCTTCTGATTTTGGTATTTTAAAAACTGAAGATGGCATCATTACCTCCTTTACTGAAAAACCTAAGACAGGTTTAGAAAATTGGGTAAGTGATACAGGTGATGAAATGAAATCAAAAGGAAAAGTTTTCCTGGCATCAATGGGTATCTATGTCTTCAACAGAAAGTTATTGTTTGACATGCTGGAGAATGAATTTAAAGATGCTACTGATTTTGGAAAAGAAATCATTCCAGACTCTATATCAAAATATAAAATTGGCAGCTATCAATACGAAGGTTATTGGGAAGATATAGGAAATATAAGAGCATTTTTTGAAGCCAATCTTGCGCTGACAAAAGATCTTCCGGAATTTAATTTTTTTGATAACAGCAAGCAAATCTATACAAGGGCACGTATGCTGCCACCGGCTAAAATAAGCGGAACAACTTTAGATCACACCATCATTGCCGAAGGATCTATTATAAATGCTTCTAAGATTGAAAAATCTATTGTTGGGATCCGATCCAGGATAGGTCATGAAACCGTAATATTATCGTCATACATAATGGGTAACGATTATTTTGAATCTCTTGAAGCCCTGGAAAATGATGTCAGGAGTGGAATACCTTCATTAGGTATAGGAGACAGGTGTCATATTCAAAATGCAATTCTCGATAAAGATTGCAGAATAGGGCATGATGTAAAAGTTATTGGAGGTTCGCACTTAGAGGATAAAGATGATCCTCTTTATACAATTAAAGAAGGAATTATTGTTATTAAGAAAGGAGCTATTTTACCAAACGGTTATACAATAGGTGCCTGATTATAATTGATTGAATAATTAATAAGAACTATCCTTAATTTTCCGGATTAATAAAGCTGCTTATGTCATTTGCTAAACTTGATGCCTTATCAAAACCTTCACAACGGCCAAGACTTAATTTCCGGCAGTTATGGAATATGAGTTTTGGATTTTTCGGAATTCAGTTTGGTTTTGCATTACAAAATGCAAATGTGAGCCGGATCTTTCAAACATTGGGTGCGGAGATTGAGAATATAGGTATTCTTTGGATTGCTGCTCCTGCAACAGGTTTATTGGTTCAGCCTATTGTAGGTTATTTAAGCGACCGTACCTGGCATCCATGGTGGGGTAGAAGAAGACCGTTCTTTTTTATTGGAGCCATTCTGGCTTCAATTGCACTTTTTATAATGCCAAATTCTTCTGTTTTATGGATGGCAGCTGTAATGCTATGGGTTTTAGATGCTTCCATCAATATTTCTATGGAACCTTTCAGAGCTTTTGTTGGCGATAAATTACCTCCTTCTCAAAGAACAGAAGGCTTTGCCATGCAAACTTTTTTTATTGGTATGGGTGCTGTTATAGCATCACTGTTACCATACATATTTACTAATATTATCGGGCTTAGCAACACTGCTCCGGAAGGTGAAATTTCAGACTCAGTAAAATATTCTTTTTATATAGGTGCTGTAGTTTTTCTTGCATCTGTGTTATGGACAGTTTTTACTACCAAAGAATTTCCACCGGACGATATAAAAACATGGGAACAGGAAAAATTAGAAACCAGTGGATTTATGAATGGTGTAGCTGAAATAATAAAGGGGATAGGAACTATGCCCAAAACAATGCTTCAATTGGCGTTTGTTCAATTTTTTACCTGGCTGGCATTTTTTGCAATGTGGATTTACACTACATCAGCAATTGCTCAAAATACATATGGAACAACAGATACCACTTCAAGAGCTTTCCAGGATGCAGGCGATTGGGTTGGTGTAATGTTTATGGTATATAATGGAGTTTCTGCTATGGCTGCCTTTTTATTGCCAATACTAGCCATGCGAATAAGTAAAAGGTATACGCATATGCTGGCACTTATTCTTGGTGGAGTGGCGCTTATCTCCATATTTTTTATACATGATAATAAGCTCCTGCTTATTCCAATGATGTTTGTTGGCCTGGCATGGGCTTCAACACTGACCATGCCTTATGCTATTTTATCAGGAGCATTACCTGCAAATAAAATGGGTTTTTATATGGGGGTATTTAATTTTTTTATTGTAATACCACAAATGGTTGCAGCTATTCTTCTTGGATTTTTTTTAAAGAACTTTTTTAATAATGAAAGCATTTTTGCATTAGTTATTGGTGGTATATCCATGATTATTGCCGGGTTATTAAATTTTATTGTTAGAGAAACAAAGGAAGATTCCGCAGGTGATATTATAGACGAAGTGGTTTCTTCTGAACACAGTCCAACAACATACTCATGAAAAAGTTTTTTTGTTTAACAATTGCAATCTTTACCTGTGTTTTAGTATATGCACAGGAATATAAATTAACCGGGGTTTATCCTACACATTGGTGGGTGGGAATGAAAAATACTAAACTGCAAATCATGCTGCGGGGGGCTAACATTGCAGAAAATACAATAACCTTATCTTATCCCGGAGTACAATTGGTAAAAGTTCAAAAAGTTGATAACAGAAATTATGTATTTCTTGATTTAAATATAACACCAGGTGCTAAACCCGGCAATTTGCAAATAAGATTAAGAAATCCAAATGGTACTGGTACAATTCCATTTACATTAAAGCCACGCAGGAAAGGAAAGGGAACGGAATATGCAAACGGCATCACGGCTGCTGACTTTGTTTACCTGATCATGCCAGACAGGTTTAGCAATGGAGATCCATCCAATGATCGTGTTCCCGGAATGAGAGACCAATCATTGAACCGTGATACTATTTTTGAAAGGCATGGTGGTGATTTGAAGGGCATTCAAAATAATCTTGATTATTTACAGGAGTTGGGGGTAACGGCTTTATGGCTAAATCCCGTTATTGAAAATGATATGCCTAACCGTACAGAACATGGTTATGCTTTTACAGATCATTATAAAGTAGATAGACGAATAGGCGGTGATAAAGCATACCATGACTTAGTAACGGACATGCATAAACGTGGAATGAAAATGATCCAGGATGCTGTTTATAATCATACAGGTATTGAACATTTTCTTTTTCGTGATATGCCTGACAGCACCTGGTTTCATAAATGGCCCCGCTACACTCAAACAACTTATAAAGATCAGCCTCTTTTTGATCCTTATGCTTCTGTAACAGATAAAAAACTAATGAGCGATGGCTGGTTTGTTCCCCAAATGCCTGATATCAATCAGAAAAATCCATTGTTTGCAAATTTTTTAATTCAGCATGCAATATGGACTGTAGAAGAATTTGGCATTGATGGCTGGAGGATTGATACCTATGCATATAATGACCTTGATTTTATGAACAGGTGTAATAAAGCCTTGCTGGATGAATATCCTAAACTTCATTTGTTTGGAGAAACATGGGTGCATGGTGTAATTAACCAGGCTTATTTTACAGAAAATAAATTCAATATTTCTTTTAAAAGCAACCTGCCTGCAGTCACTGATTTTCAAACCCATTTGTATGGAATTTTACCAGCTTTAAAAGAACCGTTTGGATGGACCGAAGGGGTAAATAAATTATACACAACACTTGCACAGGATTTTGTTTACAAAGACCCGATGAAACATGTTAACTTTTTAGATAATCATGATAAAACAAGATTCTTTTCGGAGATAGGAGAGGACTTTGAAAAATGGAAGATAGGAGTGGGCTGGTTACTCACTACACGTGGTATACCACAATTCTATTATGGAAATGAAATACTAATGAAAGGTGTTTCAAATCCTGATGGTTGGGTACGGTTAGGTTTTCCGGGAGGATGGCCAAGTGATCCTCAAAATAAATTTACAGCAGCCGGCAGAACAGACCGGGAAAATGATGCATTTAATTATGTAAAAACTGTAGCTAATTTTAGAAAACAATCTCCTGCAATTACTTCTGGAAAGTTAATGCAATACGTACCGGAAGATTGGGTGTATACTTACTTCCGCTATAACGATCAGCAGACTGTAATGGTAGTGATGAATACAGCTAATGAAGAAAAAAATATTGATCTAGTGCGTTTTGCAGAAAGAACAAAAAGTTTTACAGGAGCCAGGGATATAGTAACATCAGATACATTTAATTTATCAGGCAACTGGAAAATTCCTCCAAAAAGGATTCTGATATTAGAATTGATTAAGTAACAATTACGATTTTCAATTTACTCTACATTATTACGCTCTCAGCAACTCTGTTTATCTTCAATAGAGAATTTGAAATCTTATGAAGGAACAAACGGATGCAAATACTACAAGAAAAAATAAAGAAGAAAAAAAGGCATCTTCAAAAGTCATCAGATATGAAGATGAGAATTTTGTTGATTCAACCAAACCTGTTTGGAATTATTCCATCTTTTATGATAATGACATTCAAACATTTCAAAACGGTACACATTATTCCTTATACAATAAATTTGGTTCACGTCCATTAGAAGTATTGGAGCAGAAAGGATTTTATTTTGCAGTTTGGGCTCCTAATGCAACACAGGTTTCAGTAATTGGTAATTTCAATAACTGGAGTGCAGGTTCACACATCTTATTTCCACGTCTTGAAAAAAGTGGTATCTGGGAAGGTTTTATTCCGGGTATTCAAAAGGGTGAACTCTATAAATATCATATTATAGGTTTTGAAGGCAGAGTAACTGAAAAGGGTGATCCTTTTGCAAACTATTGGGAAGTTCGCCCTGCAACTTCCACCATCACATGGCAAATGGAATACGAGTGGAAGGATAAAGGCTGGATGAAGGACCGTATCAAAAAAAATGCTTTGGATGCACCATGGAGTGTTTATGAAGTACACCTTGCAAGCTGGATGAGACCCGAAAATCATGAAGAGAGTTATAACAATTATTTTCAGATAGCAGAATTACTAGTTCCCTATGTAAAAGAAAATGGATTTACACATGTAGAGTTAATGCCTGTAATGGAACATCCGTTCGATGGAAGCTGGGGCTACCAGTGCACAGGTTTTTTTGCACCCACCTCACGTTTTGGCGAGCCGGAAGGTTTAATGCATTTAATAGATAAATTACACCAGGCAGATATAGGAGTGATCCTGGATTGGGTGCCTTCTCATTTTCCATATGATGCTCATGGGTTGTACATGTTTGATGGTACACATACTTATGAATATGCTGACATGAGAAAAGGGTTTCACCCAGACTGGAACTCTTATATTTTCAATTACAAACGTGGTGAAGTAAAATCTTTTTTAATTTCTTCTGCCCGTTTTTGGTTTGAATATTTTCATATTGATGGCATTCGCGTAGATGCTGTTTCATCTATGTTAAAGCTGGATTATTCAAGAGAAGAAGGAGAGTGGGAACCAAATGAATTTGGGGGGAATGGTAACCTGGAAGCCATTGCGTTTATTAAAGATCTGAATCAAACTATATACAGGGATTTTCCGGATGTACAAACCATAGCAGAGGAATCTACTGATTGGCCTGGCATTACCAAACCCACTTTTGCAGACGGAATTGGTTTTGGAATGAAATGGATGATGGGTTGGATGCATGATACTTTAAATTATTTTAAAGTGGATCCGCTTTACAGGAAGGACTACCAGGATAAGCTCACTTTTAGTATGATGTACTACTATGATGAGAATTTTATGCTGCCTCTGAGTCATGATGAAGTAGTGCATGGAAAATCGCCTATGCTTTATAAAATGCCTGGTGATGAATGGCAGAAGTTTGCACACCTCAGAACATTGTACACGTACATGTGGACACACCCTGGTGCCAAATTGTTATTTATGGGTAATGAATTTGGTCAAACAAGTGAGTGGAATTACAAAACAGAATTAAACTGGTCATTACTTCAGTTTGAGCCACACTCAGGTATGTTATCATGTGTACGTGATCTGAACAGGATTTTAAAGGTTAGCCCCGCTTTGTTTTGCAACCAGTTTAATATGGATGGGTTTGAATGGGTTGATGTAAATCACCGTGATGAGTCTGTAATAATTTATAAGAGAAAAGGTAAAAAATCAAGTGATGACCTGCTAATTATTTTAAACCTTACACCTGTTCCCAGGATGGATTGGGAAATAGAGGTTCAAGGTAAAAGCTTTACCAGGGAAATATTTAATAGCGACTCCACAAAATATTGGGGCTCAGGAACCGTTTATAATCCTGCCGTCAGGAAAATGGTTTTGAACAGGGAGGAAAAGAAGTATAAGATAATGGTGAATTTACCTGCTTTATCGGGTATTATACTCAAATGATCTTATTTAAGAATAGTTTTAATTAAAAAGCGGGCACTGATTATAAAATCTAGCTTAAAAAATCTATTTTTAAATTTCTAAGTATCAAATAAAAGATATCCTATGCGCCACTTCATCCTAACCGTAGCATTTGCTGCAATTTCCACTTTAGTTTCTGCTCAAAATGATAGTTCAGCTTTTTATATAAAAAAAGGATTGGAAGAAAAAGAAAAAGGAAGAACTATGGAAGCTTTCAAAAATTTTGAGAAAGCATATTCCTTTGATAAAAAAGATAAAAATGCAGTGGCTCATCTGGCCAAAACATTAAATGAGTTAAGAAAATATCCACAGGCAAGACAAAAATACCTGGAGCTGGAAAGCATGGGAAATCCTTCTTTAGAAACCTATCAGCAATTAATGACGCTATCATTTAATATGCGCCAGTTTCCTGATGCAGTTAAATATGCAAACCTTGTTAAAAAAGCAGATCCTTCTGCCAAAACCGCTTACTATATTGGTAAAGCTTATTACAGCCAGGAGAATTATGGAGAAGCAATAAAATACCTCACCATAGCAAATGCTGAAGATCCACAAAATCCTGAAGCGCCTTACCTGGTAGCAAGGTCCTATGCCGATATGATGAATTTTAAGCAGGCTATTCCATTCTTTGAAAAATCTCTGGCTTTGCAACCCGATAATTCAAGATTGATGTATGAAATGGGCTTGATCTATTATGCTATTCCTGATGATAAAAATTCATTGAAATACTTTTTAATGGCAGCAGAAAAAGGGTATAAGAGAGATAATGAATTTTTAGAAAACTTAGCTATTGCTTACCTGAATAATAAAGAAATTGATAAAGGTCTTGATATACTTTCAGAATCATTGAACAGGCGACCCAGCGATATGAATCTTTTAAATATGATTGCTGAAGCTAATTATGATGCCAAGCGTTATGATGCTGCCATTTCTTACTGGGATAAAATACTTTCTATGGATAAACAAAATGCATCTGCTTTGTATATGATTGGTATGAGCTATCAAAAGAAAGGCGATAAGCAAAAAGGCATGGCTCTTTGTGATAAAGCCATAGAAATGGATCCTTCACTTGCAAAAAATAAAAAGAAAGTAGAAATGCCGAGCGGACTGTAGCCAGCCCCCTCTGGCTCCCCTCCAAAGGAGTCCATGCACCGAAGGGGGAGTAACCCAAGCACAAGACCAGCTTTTCGAAGAAACTTAAAGTAATAGATATTACTTAATTAATAATTCAAAGGCGGAACATGAGACTGAGACTTACATTCTCTCCGGTACTTTTATGCCTAATAAACTCATTGCATTTTTAATAACATGTGCTGTGAGTTTACATATCTGCAATCTTAATTGTTTCTTTTCTTCAGTTTCTGCATTCATTACAGAATGTTCAGTATAAAAACTATTAAAGTTTTTAGCAACCTGGAAAGCATAAATAGCTATAACGGATGGATTGTATTCAAAAGCAGCTTGTTTTACTATAGTTACATATTGTTCTAATATTAAAAGAAGTTCCTTTTCAAGCTTGAGTAATGGCGATGAAAATTTAGGGGCAGTATCACTTAATTTTTCTTTGCGTAAAATAGATTTTATCCTTGCATGGGTATATTGTATAAAGGGACCTGTAAATCCATGAAAGTCTATAGATTCTTCCGGGTTAAAAACCATTTTCTTTTTTGGATCTACACGCAGCAGGAAGAATTTTAATGCACCCAATCCAATTACATCATACAATTCTTTTAATTCTTCTTCAGTAAAATCTTTCACCTTTCCACTTTCCTGTGTATGACGTGCTGCAATGTTGTTCATTTCGTTTACAATATCATCAGCATCCACCACAGTACCTTCACGACTTTTCATTCTGCCACTTGGTAATTCCACCATACCATAACTTAAATGATAAATACCATCAGCATATGGCATTCCCAGTTTTTTCAGAATTAGTTTCAGCACCTTCATGTGATAATTCTGTTCATCAGCAATTACATAAATGCTTCTGTCATACTTAAATTCTTCATATTTCTGGTCCGCCAAACCAAGATCCTGTGTTATATATACCGATGTGCCATCTTTACGTAAAACCAGTTTCTCATCTAATCCTTCAGCTGTAAGGTCTATCCACACACTGCCATCTTCTTTTTTATAAAAAACTCCTTTTTGTAATCCGTCTTCAATAAATTCTTTTCCTAGTAAATACGTTTCACTTTCATAATATGATTTGTCAAAATCTGATCCAATACGTGTGTACGTTTCATCAAATCCTTTATACACCCACGAGTTCATTTCCTTCCACAGACTGATCACTTCAGGTTTTCCCTGCTCCCAGTCAAAAAGCATTTGTTGTGTTTTTAGCATAATAGGAGCTTTCTTTTCAGCTTCCTCTTTTGCAACACCCTGGTGTAATAGTCCTTTTACTTCTTCTTTTAATTCATTGTTGAAGCGAACATAATAATCACCAACAAAATGATCACCCTTAATACTTGTTGATGAAGGTGTTTCTCCATTTGCAAACATTTGCCAGGCAAGCATGCTTTTGCATATATGTATGCCACGATCATTCACTATAGATGTTTTTTTTACTTCATTACCGGTAGCTTTTAATATTTCTGCTATGCTCCATCCTAAAAAATTATTTCTTAAATGTCCTAAGTGAAGAGGCTTATTGGTATTAGGCGATGAGTATTCTACCATAATCCTGGAGCCTTGCGATGGGGCAGCTAAAATTTCTTTACCAACATTCGTTGTAAGAAAATCAATGAAATGATTATCGGCAACAGAAAGGTTTAAAAACCCTTTTATAACATTAAAAGAAGTAAATAAAGATGACGAAGAAATTACCTGTTCACCAATTTCCTGCCCAAGTTGCTCAGGTGCTTTTCTTAATTTTTTTACCAAAGCAAATAAAACAACAGTATAATCGCCTTCAAATTCAGGTTTGGTTTGGTTAATGATCAGATCATCTGCAAACACTTCAATTTTATAAAGATCTTCTATGGCTTTAGCAGTATGTTCTTTAATCAGTTCTACAAGGCTCATGTTTTTGATTTGTGGCGCAATTTACTTAAGGATTGTTCATCTACCTTAACCTTATAAAAATCAGCGTTTAACGAAACATTTAATACAAACGTAAAAATTGATTTTATTTTCGCACCATTCATGCGGCAGATCCATTATAAAATAAGAAATACTATATTAAAGGTTGTAGACCTTTTTTACCCGCCTTTCCGCAAAATAATGACCCTGCAGATGTACAGG
>JACDAZ010000049.1 GCA_013695175.1 Flavisolibacter sp.
TTGCTGGGTGATGCTGATATTATTGTTGCAGGTGGTATGGAAAGTATGTCAAATGTTCCTTTTTATGCAGATAAAATGCGGTGGGGAAATAAATATGGTGATGCATCTTTAGTGGATGGACTGGCAAAGGATGGATTAACCGATTGTTACAGCAATACGGCTATGGGTAATGCGGCAGATTTTTGTGCCACAGAAAGTAAAATAAGCAGGGAAGAGCAGGATGCCTTTGCAACGGAAAGTTATAAACGCAGCCAGGCTGCATGGGATAATGGTTCTTTTAATGATGAAGTAGTACCGGTTACGATATCCTCTAAAAAAGGAGATGTAGTTGTTTCAAAAGATGAAGAACCATGGAATGTGAAGTTTGATAAAATAGCAACTTTACGTCCGGCATTTGGTAAAGAAGGAACTGTAACGGCTGCCAATGCCAGTACCATGAATGATGGTGCTGCTGCAGTAGTGCTAATGAGTAAAGAAAAAGCAGAAGAACTAGGTATAAAACCATTAGCTGTATTACGTGGCTATGCTGATGCGGAACAAGAACCTACCTGGTTTACTACTACACCAAGCATAGCTTTACCTGTAGCAGTTAAGCGAGCAGGAATAGAATTAAGTGATCTTGATTTTATAGAGTTAAATGAAGCATTCAGTGTGGTAGGTATTGTAAACACCAGGAAAATGAACCTGGATCCTGCCAAGGTAAATGTAAATGGTGGTGCCGTTTCTATGGGTCATCCTTTAGGTTGCAGTGGTGCCAGGATCATGGTTACTTTAATAAATGTATTAAAGCAAAAAAATGGCAGATATGGTGGTGCTGCTATATGTAATGGTGGGGGAGGTGCATCTGCAATGGTTATTGAAAGGGTTTAGAATGGTTACTTCTAAGAGAAAGATCCTGACCTGCGTCAGGAGATTTCAATCAAACTTTATTTTTTCTATCAGTTAAAATTTAATAATGAATTTTCGGTGTCATGCTGTTGTATCCCGATAGCTATCGGGACAGGATGACATTACGTGTAGATTATAGAAAGCATTTTTTTGTTTGATAGTCTCCTGAATTTTTATGAATAGAATCCATGAAAAATTTTCTGGAAATTTGTTGTAAACCTTAGAGAAAGATCCTGACTCCCGATGGCTATCGGGACAGGATGACATTACGTGAGTAGATTACTTAATGGGGTCTTTATGTTTTTTCTGTAGCAGGATCTCCATGCTTATATTTTTTTCTTAAATAGATCATGGTGATGTTTAAGAAAAATGAAAAACTATTGGTTACAATTATTGGAAAATCCTCTCTAACAAACCCATATGCTATCCAGAGGGTAATTCCTAATAATAGCACAACCAACATTTTTAAAGAAACATCTTCTGCTTTTTTTTCTTTTAGTGTTTTTATTAATTGGGGCAACATAGATAAAGCAGTCAATAAGCCTGCCGTTATTCCCAAAATCTGTGTCCAGTTCATATGGTACTCAAATTGCAAATCTTTAGCCACAGAAAAAACTATCTTTAAGTTTAATTTCTGCAAACCTTCAAAACATGTATATGAAACTTTTACTTTTTTTAGCCTTTATTATTACAGTGATACTTGCCTGTAACGATGGTGCTAATACCACCACTACAAATACAGATACTACAGTTTCTGATCAAAATATGGCAAGCAGGTGGGATAGCACCAACAGGAATTCTTTTTTGTTTGAATGTATGGAGGGAACAAAAAGAGAGAACATGACAGAAGAAAACGGATGGAAATATTGTAATTGCATGCTCAGGAAAATAGAACAACGGTTTCCTATACCTGATAGCGCCAATGTACTTACAGATACAACAGCAGTTTTGGCTATGCGTTCTGAATGTCTTTAATGTAAAATTGGAATTATAATATGGTTAAACTTCTTATTTGCATTAGCTGTATCATTATGCTTATTAGTTGTAAAAGCAAAAATACTGCTGATTCTCATGATCATTCAACACACGACAGAGGTACAACTTCCGGTGCATGGACGGAGCAGTACAAACAAAATTTTTTAGATCAATGTATAACAGGGGGTACTGCCAATTTTTTTGAAGGAGATTCTGTAAAAGCAAAATCATATTGCGACTGCATGCTTGAAAAAATGCATCAGGCATATCCAAATACAGACACATTAAACAACATGACGATGGCAGAAATGCAGCAAAGAATGTCGAATATGGTTAATGATTGTTTGCCTAAATAACATTGCTACTCCTAATCAAGCCATTTTAGGTTTTATCCATCTACTCCGCTAATTTTGCCCCGCTAATTAAATCAATTACCGGATGAGACAAATTACTTTCAGAGAAGCACTTCGTGATGCTATGAACGAAGAAATGCGCCGTGATGACAGGGTATTTTTAATGGGCGAAGAAGTGGCTGAATATAATGGTGCTTACAAAGTGAGCCAGGGAATGCTGCAGGAATTTGGTGCCCGCCGTGTAATTGATACTCCCATTGCTGAATTAGGATTTACAGCCATAGCAGTAGGGGCTGCACAAAGAGGTTTGCGACCCGTAGTAGAATACATGACCTGGAATTTTGCTACCCTGGCAATAGACCAGATACTCAATACAGCTTCAAAAATGCTGGCTATGAGTGGCGGACAAATATCATGTCCCATTGTTTTTCGTGGTCCAAATGGTTCGGCAGGTCAGCTGGGTGCCCAGCACTCAACGGCTTTTGAAAGTTTATATGCCAATATTCCGGGGTTAAAAGTGGTTTCAGTTAGTAATGGTTATGATGCAAAAGGTTTATTGAAACAAGCTATTAGGTATGAAGAAGACCCGGTAGTTTTTATGGAGAGTGAGGTAATGTATGGCGATAAAAGTGAAGTGCCTGAAGAGGAATATTATATTGAACTGGGAAAGGCTGATATTAAAAAAGAGGGAAAAGACGTAACTATAGTATCGTTCAATAAAATGATGAAGGTGGCAATGGGTGCTGCTGCGGAGCTGGAAAAAGAAGGTGTTAGTGCTGAAGTAATTGATTTAAGAACTATTCGTCCTTTGGATTGGCAAACCATTCTTGAAAGTGTAAAAAAGACAAACAGGTTGGTTATTGTGGAAGAACAATGGCCTTTTGCATCTGTTTCTTCTGAAATTACTTACCAGATACAGAAAGAAGGTTTTGATTATTTAGACGCTCCTATAAGAAGAATCACTGCTGCGGATGCTCCTTTGCACTACGCACCAAATTTGGTTGCACTGGCATTGCCCGATGTTCCCAGAACAGTGAAGTTGGTAAAAGAAGTGATGTATTTAAAAAAATAATGTCAGGTATTATTGAGGATAGCGTTCCTCGGGTTGAGGAAATTAGAGTAAAGTTGTTCACAAAATGCACAACTTTTTCAATATCAATACTTGCTGCAAAAAAAATAATTGTAAATAAGTTTTGAATTTAAAAAACTACACTGCATCTTTGTCTCGGTTTTTCATAGGATATTGGATTTTACACGAGGCTGGATTTCTATCCGGCCTTTTTTTTTGAAAAACCTTTTCCACCGCTTTCAGGTAAATCTTATCAAAATTTTTAGTCAACAATAATTATTAATTAATAATTCACAATTAATAAGTCTGCAGGTTCTTCAACAGCTACAATAGCTTTATATCTTTTTCACTTACTTTGCTGCCTCAACACAAAAATTGCAATGAGCAGTATTCTTATTATTGATGATGAAAAGGCAATACGAAAAACGCTCTCCGAAATTCTTTCTTTTGAAGGGTATAAAATAGATGAAGCAGCGGATGGCGAAGAAGGATTACAAAGCTTTAAAAAAACAACCTATGACGTGGTATTATGTGATATAAAAATGCCTAAACTGGATGGTCTGGAATTTTTACAACAGGCGATGCTACACAACCCGGATGTACCTATTATTATGATATCGGGACATGGCAATATTGAAACAGCAGTGGAGGCAGTAAAAAAAGGTGCATATGATTTTATTCAAAAACCGCCGGACTTAAACCGCTTGCTGATTACGATACGAAATGCCAAAGAACATAATAACCTGGTATCTGAAACTAAATCATTAAAAAGAAGAGCCAACAGGATACAGGAAATGATTGGTACATCGGAGGCAATGGGCAAGATTAAGGAAACCATTGAAAAGGTAGCGCCAACAGACGCACGGTTGATGATAACCGGCGAAAATGGTGTGGGTAAAGAATTAGTTGCACGTTGGGTTCATGAAAAAAGTAATAGGGCCAGTGGTCCTTTGGTTGAAGTGAATTGTGCTGCTATTCCGGGTGAATTAATAGAAAGCGAATTGTTTGGTCATGAAAAAGGTTCATTTACTTCTGCCATCAAACAAAGAATCGGCAAATTTGAACAGGCTAATGGGGGAACTTTATTTCTTGATGAAATAGGAGATATGAGCCTCAACGCCCAAGCCAAGGTATTACGAGCTTTACAGGAAGGAAAAATTACAAGAGTTGGTGCCGATAAAGACATACAGGTGGATGTAAGAGTAATTGCCGCAACTAATAAAGATCTATTAAAAGAAGTGCAGGAAAAAAAGTTCCGGCTTGACCTGTACCATCGGTTGAGTGTTATATTAATCCATGTTCCATCTTTAAACGACAGGAAAGAAGATATTCCTTTATTAGTAGAGCATTTTTTGAAAGAGATTTGTACTGAGTATGGTATTGCACGTAAAATAATGTCTGATGATGCAATAAATCAATTAAAAGCTAATAACTGGACGGGTAATATTCGGGAATTAAGAAACGTAGTGGAAAGGCTTGTGATACTATCGGGTAAAAGCATTACCAGGGAAGATGTTAAGCATTATGTTTTTCCCCACGAATAGATGGTTTTTTTATATAGTTTTCAATCTCTGATTCTGTTTTTAATACCAGTAAATTGTCCCAGGTTTTGTGAACTTCTTTTGCAACTATTCCGGCTATGATAATTTGCTTTTGCGGAAACGAATTGCATAACTGGTGCAGGTATTCATTTATATCCAGTTTTGTAAAATTTGTAATCAGGTGCAGGTAAATATCTTTTACTTCCTGCAGTTGTAAAACAGATAATACATTCTGCCATTTTACATTTTTGCCGAGGTAAATTACATTCCTTCCATTCTTCTTCAACATGTATTGAATGAATAGTAAGGGCAGTTCATGGTATTCACCTTCGGGGGTAAATAATACTGTTGCTTCATCATTACGGGGTGGTTTAGGAAGTAAATTGATTTCGGCAATGATCATATGCTGAATAATGGAACTGGAAAAATGCTCCTGCGAGGGAATAATATTATTGGTCATCCATAATAAACCAACACGGTTTAAAAAAGGATAACAAACCTCCCTGATGCAGGTTTCAAATCCTACATTATTGATCACATCATACAATAATCCTTTAAATGCTTTTTCATTAAAATCTACAGCAGCTTCTAAAAGTTTTAATATATAAGGTATAAAAGAATCTATTTTAATTTTTGACTTTACCACCTGGTCTATCATTTCTTCATTCGATAATCCTGCAATTTTTGAGATCTTCCAGCCATTATGGTATAAAAAAGAAATGCGCAAAAGCTTTTTCAGATCGTTGTTATCATAAAAACGATGTTGACTTAGTTTTCGTTGGGCTTTGAACATATCATACCGTTGTTCCCATATACGTAAAGTATGAGCTTTTACGCCACTCATAGATTCTATATCGCGTATTGAAAATTTTTGCATACTATTGATCGATTTCCGTTTGCACTATTTAGCAAAAACTTGGCTTAAGCAACTTGCTTTAGCAGCATAATATAATAAATTTGTTTGTTTTAAAGATAAGCTGATGCCGATAGACCATGTTATTGTTGTTTACCTGATTTCTTTTCTTCTTGTTTTTCTTCCTTCTTTTGGTTTAGCAAAGATGTTTCAAAAAGCCGGTGTGGAAAGCTGGCGTGCATATATTCCTTTTTATAATACATGGATTATGCAGGGGTTGGCAAAAAGACCAAGACATTGGGTATTCTGGCAATTTATACCTGTAGTGGGTTGGTTTATCACCCCTGGTATTTTCATTGAGTTTGTAAAACTTTATGGACGCTTCAGCTTTGGCGATCACATACTGGCTTCCCTTTTTGCACCATTTTATTTTCCATATCTGGGATCAAATGATAAAGTAAGATATATTGGTCCTGAGGGTGTAAGAAGATACGTAAAACCAAGCTGGCGTGAATGGATAGATGCTGCCATTTTTGCTATTGTTGCTGCAACGCTGATTCGTACTTTTATTTTTGAAGCTTATACCATTCCCTCAGGATCCATGGAAAAAACATTGCTTGTCAATGATTTTTTGTTTGTAAGCAAGTTTAGTTATGGTCCGCGTATTCCAAATACGCCTCTTTCTATTCCATTTGTACATAATTATATACCGGGTAGCAGCAGAACATCTTATACCAAAGCTTTACAACTACCCTATATAAGATGGTTTTCATCACCTGTTGAAAGAGGTGATGTTGTAGTGTTTAATTTTCCTGCAGGTGATACTGTTATTAATGCTGAAGGTTTTCAATCGTTACGACCATACTATGATATTAAAAGAGCTGCAGAAGCGGGGGACACAAATGCTGATTATTATTTAAAGAACAGGGATGATTATCCTTTAGTTGTTCACCCAGCAGATAAAACTGATAATTATATTAAAAGATGTGTGGCTATTGCTGGTGATACTTTGGAAATACGTGGAGCAAATATTTTCATTAATAGTAAATTAATGCAACCTCCACCAAAATCACAAATAAAATATTTAGTAGAACTAAATGTTTCCAATTTAGATGAAGATGTAATGCGTGAAAAATACTTTGTTGATGTAAATAATCCTAATCATATTGAATCGAGGGGAAGAAATGTATATGAAATAATGCTTACTGCAGAAGGTTTACAAAATATGCAGCAGGATGGATTGTTAAAACATGTACAACCTGTTTTGGAAGAACCACAAGCTACAGATCCGAGGTTATGGGGTTTATATTTATTTCCTTACGATTCAGCGCACAAATGGACCATGGACTATTTTGGACCTATCTGGATCCCTGCTAAAGGTGCTACGCTGCAGTTAACACCACAGAATTATAAAATGTATGAAAGAACCATCAGGGTTTATGAGCAAAATGAATTTGTAAGGAGAGGTGATAAATTTTTAATCAACGGTAAGGAAACAAATTCTTATACTTTTAAAATGAACTATTACTGGATGATGGGAGATAACAGGCATGAATCTCAGGACTCAAGATTTTGGGGTTTTGTACCGGAGGACAGGATAGTAGGAAAAGCATGGATGATCTGGTTTAGCTGGCAGGATGGGCCCAGGTGGAGCAGATTGTTTAGAATTGTAAAATAATATACCTTTATCAATCCCGCTTCGGCGGGATATTTTGTCTCTAATATCCACGTATGAAAGAAGCCAAATTTGAATTTCAATATAAAGTTTACGATAGCATAGACGAATTACCGGAAGAACAGCAAATGCTTTTAAACAAAGCAAAAGAAGCAACCGATAAAGCTTATGCTCCCTATTCAAAATTTAAAGTAGGTGCCATTGCCAAATTAGCTAATGGAGAAACTATATCAGGTACCAACCAGGAGAATGCTTCTTTTCCTGTTGGTCTTTGTGCAGAGCGTGTTTTATTATCTTCTCTATCTTCTTTGTATCCTAATGTTGGCATTGATACAATTGCTATAAGTTATAAAAGCGAAAACCAGGTTAGTGATCATCCTGTCTCTCCTTGTGGCATTTGCAGGCAATCCTTACAGGAGTTTGAAAGCAGGGTTAATCACCCCATTCAATTAGTATTGGGTGGGTTAACAGGTCCTGTATACGTTATAAAAAGTGCAGGTTGTTTATTGCCGCTGGCTTTTACAAGTGAAGAATTAACTTAAGTCAGAAGTGCTGAAGGGAATCTGTTGCACACCTAAAGCGTACTTTGCTTCATGTTGCAGCAACCATCTTTTTTTATTTAACCCCCCGGCATAACCCACTAAAGATTGATTGGATCCAATAACCCTGTGGCAGGGAATGATAATAGCAATTTTATTTTTTCCATTAGCACCGGCAACTGCACGTATTGCTTTTAAATCTCCATATTGCATTGCGAGTTGATGGTAAGAAATGGTTTTCCCATAGGGTATCTGGAAAAGTAGTTTCCAGATTATATTTTGAAAATCAGTTCCTTCCTGGTTAAGCGGAATATGAAATTTTTTTCTTTTCCCTGCAAAATATTCGTCAAGTTGTTTTGTACAAGTCTGAAGAAGTTTATGTTCCTGGCTAGTTGTTTGTTCTTCTTCAACAAAAAAAACAGACTTTATATATTTATCTGAACATTGCAGTTGCAGTAAGCCAACTGGTGAGGAATAATATGAGGTGAAAAGGTTCATTACCCGATCTTCATACCGTTAGACATTGTGCGCTCCGGCTTTAATAAAATTACATCCTTATTTTCATCATAAATACCTAAGACAAGACATTCACTGTAAAAATTAGCTATTTGTTTCGGTGGAAAATTAATAATGGCAATTATCTGCAAGCCTAAAAGATCTTCAGGTTTATACATTTTTGTTATTTGGGCAGATGATTTTTTTATTCCGATCTCAGGTCCAAAATCAATAGTTAATTTATATGCAGGTTTTCTTGCACCTGCAAAATCATCAGCATGTGTTATAGTTCCGGTTCTGATGTCAATTTTTTCAAAATCACTCCAATTGATTGTTTCCACGATATAATTAAATTAATCAAGTAAAGAAGCTAATTGTAAAAGTTCATCACGCTTATAATAATTTTTTTCATCATCAAAACACTTCGACATTTCCTCAAACAAGGTTTGTATAACGCGTTTGTTCGTAAACGGTTTAAAGTATGATTGAATCGGCGGAACAGAGATTCTTTTAAAATAACTTTCAATATCCTTATGCGAAAAAACCTGCCCACTGGTAGGTTCAATAAAAAATTCAATCTTAGTTACATAATCATCTGTTTCGCTGCTATAACCGGGCTTAAAATATGCCAGAACAAATTGTTTAGGAATACCAACTGCCTTTACAGGAATATCAAGCAGATCGCACAGTAAAAGGTAGAGTATGTTATTGCTTAACTGGTTACCTTTTTTTGTTTCAATTACTTTATGAATCAGAAAATCATTGATATTAGTATAACTGATTTCATGTCCTTTCAGTCCATAGTAACCATATAATATACCTGTTACTATTCTTATTTGTTCTAAAGGTGTTAGGTAATTATTTAGTTCAAGCCAAATGTTTCTTCTTAGCTTTTCTATTTCCAGTAGAACAGGTGAGGAGCTAAGTTCGGGATATTGAAATTTGCAGGCGAGTAATGCGCCAACCATTAAATCATGATGTCCGGAGATACTCCATTGCCTGAGGTCTTCATGAAGATCATTAAAGTGCAATCGATGTATCAGGCTTTCAATCCTGCCTTGTATTTCTTCATCCGGTGTTGTTTCCCACAGGTGTTCCAGGTTTGGAATGATCATCTTCCCGTATCCCACAAGTTTTTCTGATACCGCACCGAAAACCTCTTCATCAGGGTCGTCAATAAGGTTTAGTAAAGCTGATATTTCATTTACATCACTCATTAATTTTTCTTTTTACTTGCCGCTTTTTTACCGGCAGTTTTACTTGCTGCTTTTTTTGTTGCTGTTTTCTTTGCTGCCGCTTTTTTGGTAAAAGCTCCGGGTAACTGGTCTTCAATCATTTTTTTTACATCTTCCAGGCTAAGATTTTTTACATCTTCCTCATTTAATTTTTCACCGCTTTTGCTTCTGCCAAGTTTCAGCATTTTTTTACTAAAACGTATAAAGGGTCCCCATCTTCCATTTTCGATACTAATTTTTTCAGATGGCCATTGTTGAATATACCTGTTGGCTTCTTTAGTTATTTTCTTTTCAATCAACTCATATATCTGCTGTTGGTTAAGGGTATCAAAGTTATAAGCCCGTGGTACATTTATAAACATGTCGTTCCATTTGATAAAGGGGCCAAACCTGCCTTTACCTTTTGTAACAGGTAAGTTTTCGTAATGAGCAACAGGAGCATCAATCCTTTGTTTTTCTACAATCAGTTCAAGCGCACGGTCCATATCAACATTCAATGCATCTTCACCTTTTGGAATAGAAATAAATTGTTCGCCAAATTTTACATAAGGTCCAAACCTGCCCACATTTACAGAAACTTCCTGTCCTTCGTGTTCGCCTATAGTACGCGGTAATTGAAATAATTTTAGTGCTTCTTCAAGCGTAATTGTTTCTATACTTTGTTCTTGTTTTAACCTGGCAAATCTTGCTTTTTCTTCTTCATCAGTTTTTCCAATTTGCACCATAGGGCCATACCTTCCCATTCTGGCTATAATTGGTTTACCAGATTCAGGGTCATTTCCTAACTCACGTTCACCACTTATTCTTACTGCAGTTTCTATTGTTTTTTTTACATCCTCTTTAAATGGATTATAAAAATCATCAATCATTTTATTCCACTTTATTTTACCGCGTGCAACTTCATCAAACTCTTCTTCAATGCGTGCAGTAAAACTATAATCCATTATATCATCAAAATGCTGTTTCAAAAAATCGGTTACTACTAATCCCAGATCAGTAGGAAATAATTTATTTTTTTCAGCACCAAAATTTTCCGTTTCAGTACACTTGGTTATTTTTTCATCTTTTAAAATAAATAACCGGAATTCTCTTTGCAAACCTTCTTTATCTCTTTTTTCTACATAACCTCTTTTTTGTATAGTGGATATAGTAGGAGCATAAGTTGATGGTCTTCCTATTCCCAGCTCTTCCAGTTTTTTCACAAGTGATGCCTCTGTATATCTTGGTAGTGGTCGGGTAAATCTTTCTGTTGCCCTCATTTCCAACAGATCAAGTTGCTGACCCGCTGTTAATGGAGGTAACATTCCCTCAGTGTCTGAATTTTCTTCGTTTTCTTCATCATCAAGATCTTCCCTGTATACCTTTAAGAAACCATCAAACTTTAAAACTTCACCTTGTGCTGTTAGTTCTGCATTAGCTTTTGATACATTAATTTTTGCAATTGTTTTTTCCAGTTCCGCATCAGCCATTTGCGATGCCATTGTTCTTTTCCATATCAGTTCATAAAGCCTTTTTGTATCAGCATCATTTACTGTTGAATTAGACATATATGTTGGCCTGATTGCTTCATGGGCTTCCTGGGCAGAATCATTCTTGCTTTTATATTTCCTGGCCTGATAATATTTGTCTCCGTATGATGATGTAACCGTTTTACGAATATCATCCATCGCTGTTTCACTCAGGTTAACAGAATCGGTACGCATATAAGAGATATGTCCGTTTTCATACAGCTTTTGTGCTAGTAACATGGTTCTGCTAACACTGTATCCTAATTTTCTGCTGGCTTCCTGTTGTAATGTTGATGTAGTAAATGGTGCAGATGATGACCTGCGAGTTGGTTTTACCTGAACATCAGTTACTTTATATGAAGATCCTGTACATTGTTGTAAAAAACTTTCTGCACCGTTGGCATCAGAAAATTTATTGCCTTCAGCTTTGAAAGAAACTTGTTTGTTGTTGATGTCTTTTGCATTAAAAACCGCTTCTATTTTAAAGTTGCTTTGTATATTAAATGCATTTATTTCTCTTTCTCTTTCAGCTATCAATCTTACAGCTACACTTTGAACACGACCCGCACTCAGGTTGTTCTTCATGCTCATTTTACGCCACAGTACCGGGCTTAATTCAAATCCTACGATGCGGTCCAGTATCCGTCTTGCCTGCTGTGCATTCACCAGGTTCATGTCCACAGTTCTTGGATTTTGAACTGCTTTTTGAATAGCAGGTTTTGTGATCTCGTGAAAAACAATCCTTTTTGTGGTTTTTGGATCAAGACCAAGCACTTCACACAAGTGCCAGCTTATTGCTTCTCCTTCACGGTCCTCATCCGTTGCCAGCCATACTTCATCACTTCTTTTTGCATACTGCTTCAGGTCTTTTACAACTTTTTGTTTTTCGTCGGGTACAATATAAGAAGGTGTATAATTATTTTTTACGTCAATACCCATATCACCTTTTTCAAGGTCACGTATATGACCATAGCAGCTTTTAACTTCAAAGTCTTTACCTAATATTTTTTCTATTGTTTTAGCTTTTGCCGGCGACTCAACTATCAACAAATTTTTGGCCATAAGTTCTTATTCCTGCATTTTTATTAACAATGAAATCATGCAAGTTTACGGCAAGAATAGTAATTTTTGTTTAGAACAGCATTACGATACTAGTATATGCAACTTTATTTAAGAAGATGTTTTACTTCATTAACCGCTTTGGCAGCCCATTTTTTATATTCTTTTTCCGAAGGATGAACCCCATCCTGCACAGTAGATATTTTTTTGGTTTTGATTGTCTTACTGTTTGTTGAAATATCTATATACTGAGCTTTATATTGTACTGAAACTGCCCTGCAAACAGAATTAAATAACTCTATCTGGTGAGAAATTTTTTCACGATCCATTTTTTTTGCAAAAGGGGTAATGCTATAATCCGGAATGGAAAATACGAGTACATGATCTGCTTTTCCGCCAGCCAGCCCTAAAGCTGTATTTAACAAATTTTCAAATTGCATTTTATACTCCTCAATGCTTCTTCCCCTGTATTGGTTATTAACACCAATTTATAATGAAACAAGATTATACTGGTTTAAAAAATTATATTCCTCTATTGCAGCAGCTAATTCATCTGTGGTCCATCCTGTTTTAGCAATAATCTCCGGTGCTGCAAATGCATGTTTTTTTTTCCTTAAAGCCTGTACAAATTGATAAGGGAAACTGTTTTGTAAGGGTAAACCTTCACCTATCGTGTATGAATCTCCTAAAGCCAGGTAAGTGTTTAATTTTTGATTGTTATGCATAAGATCTGTTTAAAAATAGCCACAAATCTTTATAAAAAATCAATTATGGCTTTAACAACTTTGTTATCCCTGTAAATTCTTCTATGACCTAAACCTTCTGTAATGATAAACCTGAAATTGCTGTAATTTTTTTCAATCAAAGGTTCAATATCACTGTAAGGAGTCATATTATCGTTTTTATCCTGCAAAAACAAAACCTGATTTTTAATATTTTGTGCTGCACGTACAATAGAAAACCATTCTGTTGAATGTCCACTTTGCTCCTCAATAATTTTATGAAATTCTTCCTGCACCTCATCATTGAGATTTAAAATCTGAAATAAAGAATTAGCTGCAGTTTTTGTTTCTGTTGCGGGGGCTATCAGTGCCATTTTTATTTCGTCATCATAATCCCATTCCTCTGCCGCCAGGCATAAGGCCAATCCACCAAATGAGTGAGCAATGAAACCGTAGATTGGTCCATAATTTTCATACAGGTGATTGATTAAATTTTTATAAGTAATTACATTAACAGTTTTGCCTGTGCTTCTTCCATGTGCCGGGGCATCAAAAGCCAATACACAATAATTTTTTCGGATAAGGGGTTTTACATACCTGTCAAAATTTATAACAGATGATTCAAAACCATGAAGGATCAGAACCTTTTTAATTCCATCTTTGTTCCACCTGTAACCGGTTATCCTGTATTGTTGAAATGGAAAATGAAGGATTTCGGCTTCTGTAAATATTTTAGGTAGCTTTTTTTATTTCTGTATTGAGGGGTGCAAAAAAGCTCAAATGCTTTGCTTGCTGC
>JACDAZ010000011.1 GCA_013695175.1 Flavisolibacter sp.
TTATCATAAACCTGTTGCTGCTTGTACTGTAATTGCTTTTCGTAGGGCAACATTTGCCACTGGCAACCACCACACACACCAAAATGTTGGCAAAAAGGTTCAACACGCTCACTTGAGTAGGAGTGAAAAAATAATGGATGCCCTTCTGCCCAGTCTTTTTTGTTTTTTGACAGGCGTACATCAACCACATCGCCGGGTACCACATTTTCAATAAATATTACTTTACCATCCTGCCTTGCAAGCGATTTTCCTTCAGCTGCATAGTCTTCTACTAAAATTTTTTCCAGGTTTTTATGTTGTTTTCTTCTCACGGCGGGTAAAAGTACGTCCTTTCCTTATGCAGGATGGTAGCCGGCTGTTACTGTTTTACAACTCTTTAACCATTGGCCATTGCATTTTAGATATTTTTACTGTTTATTAGATTCTTATGAAGCCCATTGCCGTCCTCTTCTTTCTTATCACTTCCACTTCTTTATTTGCCCAGGAAGGTTATGAAATAAAAGTTACTTTAAAACCTTTCAAAAACGAATTCATTTACCTGGGTCATTACCAGGGGAAACAACTTCCTATTATAGATTCGGTTAAACTAAATGATAAAAGTGAGGGTGTTTTTAAAGGAACTAAAAAATTGGGTGGTGGTATTTATCTGGTAGGCTTCCCCGATAAATCCAGACATTTTGAAATTCTCGTAGATAAAAATCAAAAGTTTTCTGTTATTGCCGATTCTGCAACGGTTGATCGTAAAATTGATTTTATCAATTCACCCGAAAATGAGCAGTTTCGGGCTTACCAGGATTTTATGATGAAGAATGGTACTGCTGTAGATGCATTATATAAAAAACGTTCTGCAAACCCGGCAGACTCTGTAAGCATAAACGCAGAAATTGAAAATCTCAATAAATCTATCCGTCAATACAGATTAGATATTATTAATAAAGATGCAATTGGAATTTTAGCTGCTTTATTAAAAGCTATGCGTGACCCTGAAGTACCAGCTAACCCTGATCCATCAGATTCAACATTTGCGTACAGATTTTATAAAAACAATTTTTGGAACGGAGTAAATTTTTGGGATGAAAGACTGATGCGAACTCCATTTTTTGAAAGCAGGATTGATAAATATTATGAGCAATTAGTTTATCCTTCGCCCGATTCTGTTATTAAAGAAATTGACCACATGCTTGGCTATGCATCTGTTAATGAAGAAATGCAAAAGTTTCTTTTATTAAAATTTGTAAACAGGTACCTGAACCAAAAATATATGTGGGAAGATGCTGTTTTTGTTCACTTATTTGAAAAATATTTTGCCCAGAAAAATTATAGCTGGTTAACTGAAGCCGGTAAAAAAACCATTACAGACAGGGCGTACAGCCTGATGGCAAATATTTTTGGAAAACCCGCAGCCGATATTGAATTACCAAATCTTGATGGAAAGAAAAATAATATTTACAGTATCTCATCACCATATACGCTTGTGGTAATTTGGGATCCGCGTTGCGGACATTGTAAAGAAGTGTTACCGCGATTAGACAGCCTTTACCATGCAAAATGGAAGGCAATGGGATTACAACCTTTTGCCATGGCTAAAGAAACTGATGGCAGTAAAAAAGACTGGACAGAATTTATTGAACAGCATGATTTAAAAAAAGGTTGGATGCATGTTTATTATTCTAAAGGCGATGAAAAAACAAGAGTAGATTCGGGGATTCCAAGTTATTCCCAATTATATGATGTGCAGAGTTTTCCTACCTTATATCTTTTAGATAAGGATAAAAGAATTATAGCTAAAAAAGTTACAGAAGAACAAATAGATGAAATTTTACTTCTGAGAACTCGCAATCAAAACTAATTATTCATCCATGAAAAAATTTTCCCTTGCCGTTTTTGGTTTACTTCTTTTTGCAGCAAATGCAACTTCACAAACACTTTTTACAATAGGTAATGAATCTGTCAGTATCCAGGAGTTTTTAAAAGCCTATGAAAAGAATAATATAAATCCTGTAAAAAATGCAAAAGAGCTACAGGGGTACCTTGATCTTTATATTGCTTCTAAATTAAAAATTAAAGAAGCCAAAGAAAGAAGACTCGATACCCTTCCGCAAATAATTAACGACCTGCAGGGATTACGAAATCAGCTAATGCCAGCTTACTTAACTGATAAAGAAATAGTAAATAAACTGGTAAGAGAGTCCTTTGATAGATCTAAAAAAGATATTCAGCTGGCGCATATTTTCATTTCATTTATTCAAAATGGAAAAGCAGATACTACAATAGCACTGAATAAAGCAAAAGAAGCCTATCAAAAACTGCAAAAAGGTGAAGCATTTGCCTCGGTGGCCAAAGCATATTCAATGGACCCTTCAGTAGCCCGGAATAATGGAAATGTGGGATTTATTACTGCTTTTAGCCTTCCTTACGAATTAGAAAATCTGGCTTACAAAACGCCATCCGGAAAAATTTCAACAATTCACCGCTCTGTAAATGGTTACCATATTTTTAAAAATTTGGGAGAAAGAAAAGCAGTAGGCAAAATAAAAGCTGCCCAAATATTGATTGCTTTTCCATCAGATTCAACAGATATAGCAAAAGCTGATGCAAAAAAGCTTGCAGATTCAATTTATAACAAGTTATTGAAAGGAGATGATTTTGGAAACATGGCTACTGCATTCAGTAACGATGTTATCTCAGCAGCATCTAATGGTTTAATTCCTGAATTTGGTGTAGGTGAATTTGATCCTGTTTTTGAAAAGGCCGTTTTATCTATTGCAAAAGACGGAGGCATAACAAAACCTTTTTTAACTGCTCATGGCTGGCATATTGTAAAAAGATTAGGCATTACACCTCCCCCTGCCACACAAACTGAAGAAGTTTTAAGTGCTTTAAAAGAAAAAGTAGAAGAAAGCGACAGGATTCAAACTGCCAAAGATGCTTTAGTAGAATCGATACTTAAAATGGGTGGCTATACAAAAGGAAATTACACGAACAGTGATCTATGGCGTTTTACAGACAGTTTATTAGATTATAAAACTTTTGGAATAAAAAATGATTTAACCAGCCAATCCATACTTTTTGTACTGGATAATAAAAGTATCACCGCTAAAGAATGGATTGATTTTGCCAGGATAAAAAGGATCAATGAAAGTAGCACAGCGGTAAATGCATATAATGAATTATGGAATGAATTTATTGAGCAAACAGCATTGAGTTATTATGCAGCAAATATTGAAAACCTGAATCCTGCTTTCAAAGAACAAATAAGTGAATTTGCAGAAGGCAATTTGTTTTTTGAGATCATGCAGGAAAAGGTATGGAATCCCGCGCAAGCAGACACTAATGCCTTAAAACAATTTTACAATGCTAATAGGTCAAAATACACCTGGAAGGAAAGTGCAGATGTTATTTTATTTTATACTTCAGATGAACCTGCAGCAACTAGTTTACAAAAACAAATAAGTCTTCAACCTTCAAACTGGAAGAAGTTTTCTGATGATCAGTCGGAGCGTGTAGTTACTGATTCCGGAAGGCTGGAATTAACTCAGATCCCTTCAGCAACCAACCAACCTCTGAAAGTTGGCGTGGTAACACAACCTTTGGTAAATAATGCAGATAACACAGCAACTTTTGCTTATGTTTTAAAATTACATCCTGCCGGAGATGAACGCAGTTTTGATGAGGCAAAGGGTTTGGTAATAAACGATTACCAGGCCGAATTGGAAAAACGTTGGGTGGAAGATTTAAAAAAACGTTACCCTGTAAAAATCAACCAGGCTGCACTTGCTTCTTTAGTTAAATAAGTTCTTTAACCACATTAGCCACCAGGTGTTGTTTCCCTAAAGTGTAATAATGCAGAACAGGTACCCCACCTGCAATTAATTCTTTGGATTGTTGTAACAGCCATTCTGTACCTACAACTTCCACGTCAGCATCTGTTTTACATTTTAGAATTTCATTTGAAAGTTCTTCCGGAATATCAACATGAAAAGTGCGTGGAATAACATTTAATTGCTTTCTTGAACTAACGGGTTTTAATCCCGGAATTATAGGAACATTAATGCTATAAGCACGGCAGGCTTTTACAAAATCAAAATAGTTTTTATTATCAAAAAACATTTGAGTTGTAATATATTCAGCACCTGCATCTACTTTGGCCTTTAAAAAGCTTAAGTCAGTCTGCATATTTGGCGATTCAAAATGCTTTTCCGGGTAACCGGCTACACCAATGCAAAAATTTGTTTTTACGGCATTTTTTAAATCCTCTTCCAGGTAAATGCCATTGTTCATATTTAAAACCTGCTGTAATAAATCAATAGCATATTTATGACCCCCGGCTTCAGGTTCAAAAAAGCTTTCATTTTTAGGAGCATCCCCACGCAGTACTAATACATTATCAATACCCAAAAAATTTAGATCAATAAGTGCATCCTCAGTTTCCTGTTTGCTAAAACCCCCGCAAATTAAATGTGCTACCGCATCTACTTTATAACGGTTCATGATAGCAGCACATATTCCAACTGTACCCGGTCTTTTACGTACTTCCACTTTATCAAACGTACCATCCAGCTTTCTTTTGAACATACTTTCGCTACGGTGATAGGTAACATTTATAAATGAGGGTTTAAATTCAATTAACGGATCCAGGTGCTCCCACAGGGCATTGATACCCTTTCCTTTTAACGGAGGTAATATTTCAAATGAAACAAGGGTTTTATTTGCACTATTAAGATGATCTATAACTTTCATAAAATGTTTGCAAACATAATACAGCGTTAACTAAATACAAAAGAAGGTTCTGCAAGCCTGTCTACTCACGGTTTCACCTTACTTTTGACCAAAGCATAATATTGGATACCCGCATATATACTTCTGATCTTGTAAAACGCTATGGAAAAAGAACTGTGGTGAATCATGTTTCCATTGAAGTGAACCAGGGAGAAATAGTAGGTTTACTTGGACCTAACGGAGCCGGTAAAACAACTACTTTTTATATGGTGGTTGGTTTAATAAAACCAGATCAAGGAGAAGTTTTTCTGAATGATGAAAATATTACAAAACTACCCATGTATAAAAGAGCGCAATTGGGTATTGGATATTTACCACAGGAAACTTCTGTTTTTAGAAAATTAAGTGTAGAAGATAATATACTGGCTGTGCTGGAAATGACAAAAATGTCTAAGAGAGCACAAAAAGAAAAGCTGGAATCCTTACTAAATGAATTTCGCCTGCAACATGTTAGAAAAAGCAATGGCGATATATTAAGTGGCGGTGAAAGGCGTCGTACAGAGATTGCCCGCGCACTTGCAGTGGATCCAAAATTTATTTTACTTGATGAACCTTTTGCCGGTATTGATCCCATAGCCGTAGAAGATATTCAGACCATTGTAGCCAAATTGAAATTTAAAAACATTGGCATTCTAATCACGGATCATAATGTTACAGAAACGCTTTCCATTTGCGACAGAGCTTATTTATTGATTGAAGGAAAAATATTTAAACACGGTACGGCAGATGAATTGGCGATGGATGACCAGGTAAAGAAGCTATACCTTGGGCGCAACTTTGAGCTTAAAAGAAAAGATTACCTGTTGCAGGAAATAGATCCGGATGCATTACCGGATAATTTATAATTGTAATTCTTTCGGCAAATAAGCAGGTTCTTTTTATCTTGCTGTACTTCACATGAAGTTACTCAGCCCCGCCATATCCCGACTTGCACGATTACGACTATGGTCTATTGAACAATGGATGCAGAATGCTGCCCCCACTCAATTTGCAGTTTGGCAGGATCTGTTGGCTGCAGGGCAATACACTGAAGTCGGGCGTAAGTATCAATTCTCATCAATCCTATCGTTGCAACAATATAAAGAGCAGGTTCCTATCCTGGAATATGATGATCTGAAACCATTTATAGAAAGGATGATGCAGGGTGAGGAGAATTTGCTATGGAATACACCTGTCAACTGGTTTGCAAAAAGCAGTGGCACAACAAGCGACCGAAGTAAGTTTATTCCCATCAGTGATGAAAGTTTAAAGGACAACCATTATAAAGCATCAAAAGATGTTTTGAGTTTTTACTATGCTTCACATCCGGAAAGTGACTTGCTGACCGGAAAAGCATTGGTTATTGGAGGCAGTCACCAGATCAATCAACTGCATGATGAAATTCATTATGGTGATTTAAGTGCAGTGATACTTCAAAATTCACCTTTCTGGAGTAATTGGATCAGAACTCCTGATCTTTCTATTGCACTAATGGATGAATGGGAATCAAAGATTGAAAAACTTGCAGAGTCAACCATACAGGAAAATGTAACTTCTATGGCGGGTGTGCCTACATGGTTAATAGTTCTATTAAAAAGAATACTTGAAATTACTGGTAAGAAAACTATTATAGAAGTATGGCCAAGCCTTGAATTATACATGCATGGCGGCGTCAGTTTTGTTCCTTATAAAAAACATTTTGAAAAATTGATTGGTGCTCCCATCAATTACCTTGAAATGTATAATGCATCGGAAGGTTTTTTTGCTGCCCAGGATGATATTACTGCAGAAGGCATGTTGCTTATGTGCGACCATGGAGTTTTTTATGAGTTTTTACCTGCAGATGAATGGGGTAAAGAACAACCGCAAACACTTCAACTTGACGAAGTAGAGTTGGGCAAAAATTATGCGCCGGTCATTACTACAAATGGTGGCTTATGGCGCTACCTGATTGGTGATACTATACAATTTACTTCTCTGGAACCTTTTCGAGTAAAAGTAACCGGCAGGTTAAAACATTATATCAATGCCTTTGGTGAAGAAGTAATTATTGATAATTCAGATAAAGCCATTGCACTGGCCTGTGAAAAAACCGGGGCGGCAGTAAAAGATTATACTGCAGCTCCTGTATATTTTTCTGATGCAGAAAACGGTGCACATGAATGGCTGATAGAATTTCATAAAGAACCGGAAAACATAAATGAGTTCACCAAAGTTTTAGATGCTGAATTAAGAAACATCAACAGCGACTACGATGCTAAGAGAACAAAAGATATTGCACTGCGCATGCCTGTTATAACTTCTGTCCCGGTTGACAGTTTTGAAAAATGGCTGGGAAGTAAAGGAAAATTAGGGGGTCAGCATAAAGTGCCCAGGCTTAGTAACGACAGGAGTACTTTGGAGGAAATTAAAGATTTTATTGAGAAAATATAGAACGCTGATTTTTATGATTATTATGATTTCCGCTGATCATTTTAAAAGATGACAGAATTATTATAATATAGGCTATTAAATCTTAATCATCTGCGTCATCAGCTATTTCTGAAAATCTATCAAGAGAATGCTGAGTTATATGATTTTTATGATTTGAGCTGACATTTTAAAAAGATGACAGTTATTATAACAATAGGTTTTATTCAATCTTAGACAATCATAATCATCTGCGTCATCAGCGTTCTTATAAAACCTTATCCAATATCAATCCTCTCCAAATCACTTCTTGCAGGTCCGGTTAACAACTCTCCATTAACAGAAAAGCGTGAACCATGGCAGGGAC
>JACDAZ010000193.1 GCA_013695175.1 Flavisolibacter sp.
TAAAGCCATAATAGTTTGCTTTAATATAGCAACGTGCGCCAGTTCATGATCCCTGATTAGCATAATAGCTGTTCTGTCGCCCATTGTGGTAGGTACTACTCCTCTATCTATTCCTTGTACATAAAATTCTGCTTCCAGGTACTCCAGGGTTAGTGCAAAGTTTAAAATAGGAACAATATGAGCAGTTGTTCTGCCATAAGCCTTTGAGAATAAAGATCCTAATGCCAGCGGTACAGCAGCTAATGCAAGTTTACCACCAATGCTGGTCAAATTTTTAACGGCAGCCCTTCTGCCATCTAATCTTTCATAAACTTCAGGATCTACTTTTTCAAGTTCATTTATTATATTAACGATATTCATATTTAAGTTTTTAAGAAGTTGGTAAATTATTAGCAATGATTTTTGTAACAATAAATGGATCTGCTATAGCCAGAACTTCTTTTGGTGTTCTAACCAGATCCAAACCATTACTGTCTACTACATCAGCAAAGCTTCCATATGATATTAAATCGCTTATTGCTGCGGCATGTCTTGCTTCTACGGAAACTATTTTACCTGCAAATAATAAGTAATCTGCACTTTCTAATAATTCTCCTGCACCATTATAAGCAGATACACCTGTATTTTCCAATGCTTTAGCTGTTCCTAAAACGCTTTCCCTGCTGGAGAAATTCACACTACTGAAATCAAATAATAATCTTCCAATAGCCTGCCTGCCTAAAACTGTTTTAAAGAATTCACGATGTGCTATTTCATGATCACGTATATCTTCTAAATACTTTTTTTCTTTGGAACTTGCACTCATGTAATAAGATCCTTTCGTTACCTCGATATAGAAAGCTGCTTCCAGCTGTTCCAATGCATAGGCAAAATTTAAAATGCCGATGTCGCCTTTACCTAAATTAACCGTGTTTTTAGGCATGTTCTTTGGATCCTCCTTGGCAAAGGGTGCTGCAGGTATGCCACCTCTCAAATCTTTTTGGCATGATGCTAATCCAACAGCTGCAACAGCTGATAAACCGGCATAATTAAAAAATTTGCGGCGTGATAACTGGGATTTTTCAACTTCATTAATAAAGGAAGTTTCTTGTGGGGGTGATTTTTTTTCTGTCATAACTTTAAATTGTTTAAAAAAATAAAAATTGCGAAGCTAAGAACCGTATACTCTTTATTAGCACTAAGTGCCACGTATATCAATAGAATGGTAAAGGAATAGTATTTTATATACACACATATCTACGCTTTTCATTAATAAATGAATAAAAGCTATACACCGAATCAAAAGGGTAAGAAAGTTCTTTTAAGGGATATTGAGTTTTACTATATACGATGAAAACATTCAAATAGTTTTACTTATACAACGAAAACATTCAAATAGTTTTACTATATACGAGGAAAACATTCATATAGGATTATGAAAAAACCATACCACTACCATAAACTTCACTTTGAATAATGAATAGAATTTTTTTATTAAAAAACATTCAACAAAAGGGGAGAATAATTTAAAGAAAAAAGGTTCAAGTAAAACTTGTAACCTTTATTGCACAACTACTGTACAGTTATTAAAACTACTGTACATTTATTGAACAACTTCTGTATTGTTATTCAACAACTACTGTACAGTTATTGAACAACTTCTGTATTGTTATTAAACAACTACTGTACAGTTATTGAACAACTTCTGTATTGTTATTGAACAACTACTGTACAGTTATTGAACAACTTCTGTACAATATTTTATAAAGAAGTTTCAAAACATTAAAACTTAAAACCGGCAGTTAATAGCACATTACCGGCGCTTGTATTAATTCTTGCACCTGCATAAGGTGCATTTTGCAATCTATAAGGAAAATGTACATCTCTGTTTAAGTTGTGTACATAAGTCAGGTCTATGAACATTCCCCGGTCTCTGTAACCTAAACCCCCACTCAAGTTTACTTTATGTCCTTTTTCTCCGGCTATATTTTTATATGGATTGCCATAATATGCTGCACCTAATCTTACCATCAAAGTGGTAAACTTTAATTCGCCACCGGCACGAAAATTAAATGCACTTTTATATGCATTGTCAATAGCGTCATTTAATTGATCTAAATAATCTTTCACTTCCGGCGAATTATCTGCTTCTGCATCCTGCTGGAAAGAGGCTGCTTTATAATTTACGTATTCAACATCGGCAGTTAAAAATCCTTTTTGTTTTGTTATGTCTTCTATTTCTCTTAATACATAGGACACACTTCCCATCAGCCTGTAGGGCGTTACCAATTGATATGTAAATTCCGATTCACCGGAACCAAAAGCTCTTGTGCCTTTTCCATTTTCAGCATCAGCTGATATTTCAACATCATACCTGTCTGTTAAGGAATATAGTGTTGGCGTATGAAATGCAAATCCTAGTCTCCAGAATTCCTGTGGTTTATAAATAATACCAAGCTTTGCATTTATGCCTACACCTTTTGTTGATAGCTTTTCGGAAAACGTTGCAAAATTAAAATTGTTGGATGCATTGTCTGTTGCATCTGCTTCTACAAATTCAGCCTCTCTTTCAAATAATAAAATTGGTATTCCAAAGCTTCCCCCAAATAATAATTTGTCCTTGAAATTGGCAGCGCCACCAATAGCAAATTCATAAATGCCACCTCTGTTATTTATAGATTGTTGTTGCAATAATTCGCCTGGTAATAAATTAGCAGCACGGCTTTGAAATTGTTGATTGCCCGGCGTACCTCCACCAACAGTATCAATCCAACCGGATTGTAAAGCCAGTCCGGTACCAAACATATTTACAACAGCTAAAGAATCTCTTACATTCTCATTGCGTATGTTATCTAAAAAGCGTTGCGAAAAAGAACTTTGATTATTAGCACCCCTGTAAACAACATTGCTTCTAAAATCACCTGATGTATTAAAACCAATACTAAACGCACTGCTTCTTATATTACCTCTCCTGTTACCACTCCCAAAAACAAAACCTGTAGTGCCTAATGTAAACTTGTTATCTTTTTCTTTTTCCGTTCTGTCAAAATACCTGGCCTTGTTATTTCCAAACCTGTAAGAAGGCGTAAAAACAAAATCACCGGTTCTGTAAAATGCAAGTCCTGCAGGGTTTACAAATGTAGCCGACAGGTCTCCACCCAATGAGCCCATAGCGCCACCAATAGCTTGCTGGCGTGCAGTACCTCCGGGAACTGTCCATGAAAATCTTAACGCATCTGCCGGTTCCTGTGCAAAAGCAGAAATAGATAATATAATAAGGAAAAGAGGTAAAATTTTTTTCATAAATCCTGATTAATACTAAGTAAATGATTTTGTTTTTCTTTCACCTTAGGCACAACAATGGCAGGGAACCCATAAATGTTCCATATCCCTTGTTTGTTTCAAAATATTTTTAAAATTTTCTAACTGGCGTGTTGCTTCCTTTACTTTCTGAACTTTTAGAACCGGAATTATTTGAGCTGCTTTTTGTTCCTTCGGAAGAATTGGAATTTGATGAAGAATTATTTCCGCGGCTTCCAAACACATCTCTCATCTCATTACCCCTGTTTCTTGAATTATCAACGCTTCTTTGGTTAGAAGGAGTGTTGTATTCCCTGTACCTGTTGGCAGGCATTTTTGGATTTTTGCTGCTTGTTTCAGGGCTATCAAAAACATGTAAATTGAACATGCGTGGCCGGTTAGGAACAGAAGATTTTGGATTCATTACAATTACCGTTGTTGCATAAGGGTTGTAATAATAGTTCCAGTAATTACGAGCGTTCCAATAGGTATTGTTGTAATAATGATGATTGCTGTAATAATTATAGGCATAAGGATTTCTATAATAGTCATCTACATATGACCAGCGATTACGATCAGCAACCCTCATGCGCAGGTATCGATCATTTTGCATTTCATAATAATTTTCTGTACGATTCCTGGTATCATACCTGCGGTAACTGGAGTTTTCATCTGCACGAACATAAATACCTTGTTCACGTTCGGGAGAAAAATAAACATCGTCAGGTGTTTGTCCTGATTTATATGCTGTAGTACAACTTGCTAAAAAAGATAAAGCGAGGAGAGGTAAAATTGATTTCATGGCAGATATTTTAAACGGTTAAATGGGAAGTGCTATTTTTGTTCGCACTTGTTTGCCACCACATAGTAAATATCAACAATTTTGCGTTAAACAATTGATAAAGTGATTGGATTATTTTTTATATGAGTAAAGGTATTACATCCCGCAGCGAAGACTATTCTCAATGGTATAATGATCTTATTATTAAAGGCGGATTGGCCGATTATTCGGCAGTAAGGGGTTGCATGGTTATTAAACCCTATGGCTTTGCCTTGTGGGAACACATGCGTGATCAGCTGGATTTAATGTTTAAAGAAACCGGGCATCAAAATGCATATTTCCCATTGTTTGTTCCAAAAAGTTTATTTGAAGCAGAAGAAAAAAATGCAGAAGGTTTTGCAAAGGAATGTGCGGTGGTTACACACTATCGTTTAAAGTCCGATCCGGAGAATAAGGGAAAGCTGATTGTTGATCCGGAAGCAAAACTGGAAGAAGAATTGGTTGTTCGTCCAACCAGTGAAGCCATTATATGGAATACATATAAAGACTGGATACAGTCATATCGTGATCTTCCCATACTGGTAAATCAATGGGCAAATGTTGTGCGATGGGAAATGCGTACGCGTTTGTTTTTACGCACAGCAGAATTTTTATGGCAGGAAGGACATACAGCACATGCTACCGAAGCAGAAGCTATTGCTGAAGCAAGATTAATGCTGGATGTGTATGCAACATTTGT
The DNA here is from genome assembly GCA_013695175.1 of Flavisolibacter sp. GTDB lineage: Bacteria > Bacteroidota > Bacteroidia > Chitinophagales > Chitinophagaceae > Flavisolibacter. Next base: position 4,800 of record JACDAZ010000193.1, read on the forward strand.
TGAAGAATACATGGCTGTTCCGGTATTGAAGGGTGTGAAATCTGAAAATGAACGCTTTGCGGGAGCAGAAGATACTTATTGTATTGAGGCATTGATGCAGGATGGAAAAGCATTGCAGGCCGGAACTTCTCATTTCCTGGGTCAAAACTTTGCCCGTGCCTTTGATGTAAAGTTTTTAACTAAAGAAAATGTACAGGAATATGTGTGGGCTACCAGCTGGGGTGTTAGTACACGGCTGATTGGTGCTTTGGTAATGGCGCACAGCGATGATGAAGGATTGATTTTACCACCACGGATTGCACCCATGCAGGTTGTAATTGTTCCTATATACAAAGGCGATGAACAAAAAAAACAGTTAAGTGAAAAGGCCGCTGCCATAATGCAGGAATTTAAGAATAGAGGCATCAGGGCTAAATATGATGATAATGACAACAACAGGCCGGGATGGAAATTTGCAGAATACGAGTTAAAAGGAGTTCCTGTAAGAATTACATTAGGTGCAAGAGATTTACAAAATGGAGTCGTTGAAATTGCAAGGAGAGATACCAAAGAGAAAGAATCTGTTTCTATAGACTCCGTTGTTGATCATGTGGAAAATCTGCTAGTATCAATTCAGCAAAATATGTTCAATAAAGCCAAAGCATTCAGGGAAGAATACACTACAAAAGTCGATACATGGGATGATTTTCAAAAAGTGCTTGACGAAAAAACTGGTTTTATATTAGCACATTGGGATGGCACCGGTGAAACAGAAGAAAAAATAAAGGATCTTACAAAAGCAACTATTAGGTGTATTCCTTATAATAATGAACCGGAAGAAGGCAAATGTATTTTAACCGGTAATCCTTCCAGACAAAGGGTTGTTTTTGCAAGAGCTTATTGATAAAAAAAATGAAATTGCATTTTTTAATCTGTTGCATTTACATTTAAAGAACCAGACTAACTTTTTTAATTATGGACAACAACCAAAACCTGTTTTCTCTAACTATTGATCCAATTACAAAAGCACATTTATATGAAACTGCAAAATGGGCTCGCTTTATTTCAATCATCGGTTTTGTTTTTCTTGGTTTAATGGTAATAGCAGGCATTTCAGCTGGCTTCCTCTTTTCATCCATGTCAAATATCGATGCTGAGTTTGATACACCTTCTCCCATGGCATCTGTTTTTACTGGGGGTATGATATTCTTTTATATTCTGATGGCTGCCATCATGTTTTTTCCTCTATTGTATTTATACCGATTTGCAGCAAGGGTAAAGTTTTCAATTGAGGGAAACGACCAGGAGACCCTTAATTCTTCTTTTCATCAGTTAAAAATGTGTTTCCGCTATGTGGGTATTTTTACAATAATACTGATTGGTTTTTATGCATTAATTTTCATTTTTGCAATATTGGCAGGATCATTCTTTAGTTAGAAGAAATATAATTATAATCTTGTAAAAGCCTTTCCAAAAATTCGGTTGCAGGCATGGCCGTAGTGATCTGGAGGTAATTTTTGATCTTTTCAGCTGTTCGTTCTGCCAGCTCATAATCGTTTTGTTTTTTAATGGCACTTATAATTTCTTTCAGGCTATTCATGTTATAATCACTCATTTTCATTACTTCCGGAAATAAGGGTACATGTCCCTCCTGAACTTCTAAATAAATGGTATCCTCAAAAGCACCTGTTTGTTGAGTGCTTATAAGCATTGTATGTGCTAAAATATCACCTAACCTTTGATTTTTTATGGTTGTATTTACAAGCACCAGATCAACTACAAGTAAAATAAAAGCAGCTGACATTTTCCAAAAAAATAGTGGATCATGGCGTATGGCAGTAGGTGCATATAAAATGATTACAACTGCCATATAATCTGAAGTTCTGATAAACCACCTGATTAAAAACTGGCTCAGGCTGGGCCGGCTTCCTGTTTCTGTTACCACACGCAGGTTCATGATTCTTTTTCCGATACTTCGCCCGTTGGTTAACACTTCACTAATAAGATGATAAGTAAAAACAGGTATAATTATAAATACAACAACCATTACATTTTCACCTTCTCCCGGTAAAAAGCTGGTACTACCTGATAAATAAGAGATAAACTTACTGGTAAAAAAAATATAAAGTAAAAGAACCACCACATCAATGATCCATGCCACCAGCCTTTTATGAAAAGGTGCAACAGGCATCTCAATATCAATATTAAAATTGGTGACAACTTTTATCACAGACATTTTATAAATCTAAACTTTAAATAATAATCCATAACTGCTGATAACAAAAAGTACTATTTTACAATTAATTATTAATAATTGAGAGAAGGTTTATTTATAAAAAAAAATAAAGACAGGTGGCAGCGTATTGAAAAAAATACTTCTGCCCATGCTGATGAACTGGCAAAAGATTTTGTGCAACTGGTGGATGACCTTGCTTATGCCAAAACGTTTTATCCAAACAGCCATGTTACCCGCTACATTAACAAGCTGTCTTCGCGAATCTATTTAGGTATATATGCAAACCGTAAAGAAGAATCAAACCGATTGGTAAATTTTTTTAAATATGATGTTCCTCAAACAGTAATGAAACACCATAAAAAAATATTGCTGGCATTTATTGTTTTTATTATATTTTTTTCAATTGGATTTTTTTCTTCTGTAAAAGATGATGGTTTTGTAAGACTGGTATTGGGAGACAGCTACGTGGAAATGACAGAACAGAATATTGAAGAAGGTAATCCCTTTAATGTTTATGCAGATAGTAATCCATTTTTTATGTGGGTCAGGATCATGATCAATAATATCATGGTATCATTTTCCTATTTTTTTCGTGGAATTTTATTTGGTATACCCAGCATTGCTGCGCTTGCAAAAGAATCTATGCGGTTGGGTGCTTTTGAGCATATGTTTTATGCAAAAAACCTGGGCGGGCAGGCAGTAGTAACAGTTTTATTACATGGCTTACTGGAGTTAACAGCAATTATAATTACATGTGGTGCCGGTGTTGTTATGGGAACATCTTTTTTATTTCCGGGAACAAAACAAAGAATTGATTCATTAAGAGAAGGAGCAAAAGACGGAATAAAGATTGTGGTGGGCCTGATGCCGGTAT
>JACDAZ010000083.1 GCA_013695175.1 Flavisolibacter sp.
TACATAGAGAATAAAATGTCTATTAACGCAAGAGACTTCTATTTCTCAAACATACTTATGTCACTTTTTTTGCTTGCCCAAAGAAAGTAACCAAACCGGCAGGCAGGGAAAAGGCAGGACGATTCAACGCGGATCAGTCACAAAAGCTCACCACCCAAGTTTTTGAATCGTCCGAAGCAACAGTCTGATATTTTAAAAGCTTAGGTTCATCACTCTGCTGCGTGTTATGCTTAGCAACGGGAGGCGCTGGTATTTTAGTTATAAACTTCCGTTCTGCCGAATGATATTGTTAAACGAAAACAAGGCGCTGAACCAGTCGTTTAAGTTAATCTCTAAATCGGAGGAGGATTGTAGGGAGTTCGCCTCCAGCGCCTTATTCCGCATTAACTATGTGCAAATTGTTAAATGGGAAAAGCAAAGCGGAATAAAGCGCCTGCAGTATTTCCGCATAATATGACCACCATGCTATCGAATACATTATTTGAAAATTAAAGACTATTCCCTGTGCGCTGCACGGCTACATACGCGGAGCGTTTATGGCAGCCAATTTAAAACTTGGGGCAGTTTAATTTGCGGGCATTAGGATCACGTGGCTGGCGAACATAGATAACAGAAAATTCTGCACCACCACGCATATTTGTGCCTGGTTTTAAACTGGATGTATTTACATCATAAGTGGCACCAAAGTGTAGTTCACCTACTTCCAAACCAACATATGGAATAACGGCATCGCCTAAACGATACCAGGAACCAAGGTAAAGATTAGTTGGAGATGGCTGTCCCGGATTTAGATTTAGTGAATAAGCACCACCAATTATGGTATTAGTAGCATTTGCCTGGCGGCTATGGTTTGCACTGATGTGAATAGCATTGTAATCACCTTGTGGTAACATGGCACCTGCCTGTAAAGTAACTCTTGCAGGCAGCAAAAATTCTCCTTGCCTGAAAGATTCTTTTGGCTTGTTTAAATGATATAAGGAAGCCCCAAAATAAATGCTGTTATAACCATTGGTAGTGCCTGTATATAATAAACCTGCATTTACATCAAAATATGAAACGTTTATCTGGTCACCTGAAAAAGATTCAGAAGTAACGCCAGTAAATCCATCTGCACGAAGCATATCTTCAAAAAGTAAACCTTGTACATTCAGTTGTTTGGAAACATACGTACCCTGGAAACCTGCACCAATAAGATGTGCGCCATCTTCATCAAGACTCTTATGATAAGCTGTGGATAGAGCTAAATAGTTATTTTGTAAAACACCATTACCACTTTTATCAGAAAAAGCCATTGCACCTATACCAAAAAGATCGGTTTCAGATATTCTGTTTTGAAGCATTCTTGCATCAAAAGAAGCGGTATATGTAGTAAAGGCATTATTAAAAGTAGGCCACTGATTTCTATAATTTAAAGCCATCCTGTAAGAGCCATTGAACATGCCTGTAAGTGCAGGATTGGACGTAAGTGGCGATGCAAAAAATTGAGAAAAGTTAGGATCCTGAGCAAAAGCAAAGGAAAAAGAAAAAAGGAGCAAAACAGTCAGGTAAAATTTTCTCATTCTGGTGGATAGATATGAAAAATACAAATTCTGCTGCTTTTGGCAAATAAAAACTAGATCAGGACTGAATTTTAACACCATAAGCAAGGTCTCCGGCATCACCCAAACCCGGAACTATATATCCTTTGGCAGTTAATTCATCATCTATATCTCCACACCAGATGGTGGCACTGGGAATGTTTCTTCTTACAACCTCAATTCCTGTAGTACAGGCAATAGCTACAACAATATGTATAGTTTTGGGTTCTCCTTCTTCTCTTAGAAATTGAATGGTTTTTACAAGTGATGCTCCTGTAGCAAGCATGGGATCTGACAAAATTACGATCCGGTCTTCTACTTCGGGGCTTGAAAAATATTCAAGGCTGATTTCAAAAGAACCGTCTTTATGATGTTTACGGTAAGCTGACACAAAAGCATTATCGGCTTTATCAAAATAATTAAGCAATCCCTGGTGCAGGGGTAGACCGGCACGAAGGATGGTAGTAAGAACAGGTTGCTCAGCCAATACCTTACAATTAGCTATACCTAATGGTGTTTCAATCTCAACTTCTTTAACAGGCATTTCTTTACTGATATGATAAGCAGCAACTTCACCAATACGTTCCAGGTTTCTTCTGAAACGCATACGGTCTTTTTGTACTGTTGTATCCCTGATTTCCGATAACCAGTTAGTAACTAATGAATGTTCTTTGCTGAGATTAATAACCATGAAGTCAAAGCTAAGTTAGATTTACGAAGTTAGGAGGTGTGAGGTAAGAATGTATGAAGTTGTTAGTACTTTTAATGGTTTGAAAAAATAAGTTTACATTTTTAAAAGAAATACAAATAATGGTTTACAGGGCTATAGGTTTAATGAGTGGCAGTTCATTGGATGGACTTGATATTGTATTGGCAGAATTACATGAACAGGCAGGTAAATGGAGTTTTACCATTGAAGCAGCTGAATGTTTAGAATATTCAGATCATTGGAAAAAAAGATTGCGCGAGGCAACCTCCTTAAATGCTTTAGATTACCAGCATCTGCATGTAGATTATGGACATTACCTTGGTGAACAGGTAAATCTTTTTATAGAAAAACATAAACTGCAGTTTAAGGTAGGACTGGTTTCATCTCATGGACATACAACATTTCATGTGCCTGCCAGGAAAATGACAGCTCAATTGGGAGATGGAGCTGCTATAGCCTCTAAGACAGGCTTACCGGTAGTAAGTGACCTGCGTGCTTTGGATGTTGCATTTGGTGGGCAAGGAGCTCCCATTGTTCCTATTGGTGAAAAACTTTTGCTGTCAGATTACGAAATGCTTCTAAATGTAGGAGGGATAGCAAATATTTCATTCAATACTTCAGGAAAATATATTGCTTTTGACATTTGTCCGGCCAACAGGGTTTTAAACCTCATTGCAAATGAGCAAGGTAAAGAATATGATGCTGGAGGTGCTATGGCTTCAACGGGAAATGTTCATGAGGAATTATTAAATACTTTAAATGAACTGGATTATTACAAATTGCCTTATCCCAAATCTCTTGCAAATAATTTTGGAACAGATGAAGTTTATCCTCTTATAAAAACATTTAAAATAAACCATCAGGATGCCTTGAGAACATATGTAGCACACATTGTACACCAGGTAAAACTTTCTATTGAAGATTATAAGAGAAACAATAATGATGATGTACAAAAAAGTTTAAGACTACTGGTAACAGGCGGGGGTGCTTTTAATGAATTTTTTATTGAGCAATTAAAATCTGTTTTAGCATCTCTACATATCGAAGTAGTAGTACCCGATTCGCAACTTGTGCAATATAAAGAAGCATTAATTATGGCCTTAATTGGAGTGCTTCGCTGGCGAGAGGAAAATAATGTTTTATCGTCTGTAACGGGTTCTTCACGTGACAGTGTTGGCGGTGCTTTATGGATGGGACAGGA
>JACDAZ010000087.1 GCA_013695175.1 Flavisolibacter sp.
AATATTGAACAAACCGCATTCCATCTGCATATGCCTGCCCGGGTCCTGAAAGATAAGTGATAGCACTTGCCTGCGTACCCATAATACTTAATAAAACTATATACCAGGGAAGGCTCCTGTTCGATAAAAAATAACCTTCTAAATTTTTTGAAGTTTTTCGTTTATACAAACCATAAATTATAATGGTTGCAAGTGTGATGATAATAACAAGCCAGTCGGTAGTGGTCATGAAAATGTTTTAGTGATCCAATAAAAAACAAGGATTTGTAAAACAAGAAACATTATTACAAATAAGTACCAGTGTTTCCACTTCCTGAACAATGGCACTTTATCGTTAGGTTCTGTCATCGTTAGTATAATGTAAAAGTAAAAATGTAAAACCATTTATTCCACACCAGGCATTCAAAGTCATCTTCTGCGCATCAACCCTGATGAAAGTAACCCTAATGCTAATCCAATTAATAAACCAATATGTACACGCTTTATAAGAAAGCCTATTACCAGTCCAACAATAATTAAGAAAACAAAAGCAATATTAGCCCTGGTAGCATTTGGTTTTTCAGTCATTACATTTCTTTTTTCTGGTTAAGGGCAATAAGGTTTGCAAGTAAACGGTAAGCACCCGGTACTCCTGCAGGCAGTTGCCTGAAGAACACTAAACCCGTGTATGTAAAATAACCTTTGCCATAACGGGCTATGATTAAGCTGCCATCTTGAGATGTTTCACCGGGATCACTCATGGATAGAATAGGTTGAAAGTTTTTATCCCATTCTGCTGCATGATAAATACTTCTTTCCTGTATCCAGCTATTAAAATCAGCACTTGTAATCTTATTCGGAAAATTCAGTACCTGATGTTCAGGATCTAAAAAAATAATTTTTGATTTTTCATCAGTTATCCTGGTACGGCTGATATTAAATTGGTAGGGTCCTATTTTACCTCTTACAGGACCAATTTGATTACTGGTAGTATATTGAACAATCAGGTTACCACCATTTTCTACATACTTCATTAATTTATCGTGGTACCCATTCAGCCACTCATTGGTGTTGTAAGCTCTTACTCCGGTTATAATTGCATCAAATTGCTGCAGGTTGTTTCTTGCCAGTTCTTTTTCCTGCATCAAAATAACTTCGTAACCAATTTGTTCCAATGCATCAGGAACCTTGTCGCCTGCACCAACAATATATCCTATTCTTTTACCCCTGGTGACTAAATCAATTTTTTGATTTTTTACAACTACGGGAGTTTGATATGTGATATTAGGAATATGATCATATTTTATTTCATGTAACTGATGTGAAAATTTAGATGTATTCTCAGAATTAGTAAATGAGAAATAATATTCATTGTCTTTGGCAGCACTGATATTGTATTTTACATTTTGTGTACTGCCTCCTGAGGTAAATGATAAAGTTTTAGGATCTATTTGAGTTTTTGGTTTATCATTTTGTTTTAATGCAATATCATCAGCCGCCACCTGTACATTTTTTGTATTTGCTTTTACAGTAATGGTCCCTTCTAATTCATTTTTACCTACACTTAATTTTATTTGTTCATCTGGTGTTAAACTAACAGCTGGTAAAATAACCAATGGCTGGTATAATTCGCCTTTTACCGGGTCGGTGTATTTATGCTTTACTGGTTTTTCAAAAACAAATGCCTCACCTCCAATCTCTAAATTAAAAACTACTTTGTATCCTGTTATAATTTCAGCAGCGCCAATTTGACTTTGATCAGTAACATTAAAATATCCTTCTTCCATTTCATTTTGTAACCAATATGGTTGTGTGATGGGAATAGAATTTTTAACTGCAATAGTTTTTGGAATCACCAGGTTTTTATTTTTTAAAAGAGGCTGCTGTAATACGCTATCGGTTTCCTCAATTTTAACTGATTGAATTTTTGCACCTATACCCAACCTGTCATTCAGTACCATTTGAACCCGTAGTGAATCGCCATGCACAGCATAAGGTTGTGATGTAAAGGCTTCAATCCACATACCACTTGCCTGTTCAATTATATTTTGTACTTCCTGCATTTTTACATTGCGCCAATAGTTTTGAGGCATTACCTCCAATTTTTTATACACCTGTACAAGTTGAGCAACTGATTTTTGAGGATTTATAAAATCATAATTTTTTATAACAGCATCTATAAGTTGTGAAATATTTCCTGCACCGGGTACACGACTCCAAGTAGTATTTATATTTTCAAATAAATCGTTTTGAACGTTGTTAGCAGCACTAGCACTAAAATATTCCAGGGCCTCACCCCTGCTGCGTGGTACACCAAAACCCTGGCTTTTATGCTGGCTCCTGCTTTCTGCAGCAATTTCTCCATAGCTTTTTCCTAAAACTGCATTAAATGTACCCACATCAAATTTAAATTGATCATCACGCGTGGTATTTGTACTTCCAAAATTGAAAGCGTTCCATAAAATTCTTTTTGCCTGCCATGGTTGTGTAAGTTTTAATTGCTCCGGAAAACGTTTTGGATCTGCTGCTGCAATTAATGCTTCGTTGGCTAAAATGGCAGAAGCAGTATGGTGACCATGACCACCCTCGCCTGTTACAGGAAAACGCGTAATAATTACATCAGGTTTAAAATTACGTATGATCCAAACTACATCAGCAAGAACCTTTTCTTTATTCCATTTTTCAAAAGTTTCTTCCGGTGTTTTAGAATAGCCAAAGTCATAAGCACGTGTAAAAAATTGTTCAGCACCATCAATTGTTCTTGCAGATAATAACTCCTGGGTTCTGATTAATCCAAGTTCAATTCCCTGCTCATTTCCAATTAAATTCTGACCGCCATCACCACGTGTTACAGATAAATAACCCGTTTTATATAAGCGATCTTTTGAGAAATATGCCAATAATCTAGTATTCTCATCATCGGGATGGGCAGCTACATATAATACAGTACCTAATACATTAAGCTTTTTAAGTCTCAGGTATATTTCTCCTGAAGTAAGTGAAGTTTGTGCAAATAAATTGCAGGTAAAAAAAAGGAAAAATAATAATAGCCATTTTTTCATGCAACAAGGTTTCCGTGGGTTATAAACATCAAATAAAATACAAAAGGTGAAGATAACCTTCACCCCTCATCATATTTACAAAAATTTTATTGCCCTACCAGGAAGATGGCGTTGCTGAACATCAGCTTTCCATTTTCCCAAAAATTTCGAAATAATACATCATCAGTAAGGTAGACTATTGTTCCTCTTCCAACTTCCTGTGTACCGAACAACAATCCATCCTGCAAACGGTTTGTAAGTTTTGATCCAACAAAACCTGCCAATTGCCTGTCGCGTTTTAATACACCTACATTCCATCCACCCTCTTTAAAAAATTCATATAAAACATCATCCTGCTTCAGCGTATAATAATAATTTGGAAAACCAAATGCCAGGGGATGCGAAACATCCATTTCTACCTTATATATGGAACCCGGTGTCATGTTTGAAATAAAATCCCTTTCCCTGTTTTCATATTTACGTAGGGGTTCATAAGGATTTTTTGAACTGTCCTCCTGCGGTTTTTTTGATTTTATGGCCCACTCAAGCCTTGAAAGTTGTGAAACTGCATTTTCCAGGGCTATCACTCGGCCACCGGATTGGATCCAGTTACGAAATTGCTCGGCTATAACCTTATCATTTAGAAACCTGTAATTACCATTGGGCATGATCACCACATCAAAATCACTCCATCTTACCCGGTTAAAATCATTCAAGTTGATTAAAGTAACAGGATATTCTATTTCCCGGTCAAAATAATACCATATTTCACCTGCTGCATTAGGACTAACACCTTCACCGGTCAATAAAGCTACTTTTGGAGTTTTTAAATAACGAACACGTGCACTTCCAAAATCAGTACCCCTGTCAACAAAACCTGATGAAACAGGTGTTAATTGTACATGTGCTTCTGTAGCCATATCTCTTATTGACTGCCAGAAGTTGGGGAGATACTGATTACTTGTTCTTAATATAATGATGGAACCCCTGTCAAATACCTGCCCGCCAACCGTAAAAGGTTCTTCATTAAATCTGAGCCTTACGTTCTTCTGTAATAATTGTGAAACCAATTTTATAGACTGTACTCCATTCCACCTGACAACATAACCATAAGGATCTGTTGGTGGATTATTGACATCTAATTTTGAGATATCATTTGTTGCAAGATTGACACCCTGGGTTGAAGCATATGCCTTTAATCCATATGCATATGGTAATGCCCACGCAGTTATATCGTACGTGTTTGAGTCCACAACTGTGGTTTGGGGTTCAAATAAAACTTTTACCAAAGCACTTTTTGGTTGTACAGCAGGAATAACAATATCATTGGTTGTTAAGCCAAAACTTTCCAACCTGCCATTGTCGTAATTGATACCCCGTAAATTAACAGCCCTCGCCGTTCCAAACTTAATACCATTTCTATTCAACAAAGTTGCCAGTGCATCTATGCGTTCGGCATCTTTATCATTATATTTTATTACATAAGATTTGTATTCTCCTATGCCCGTGGTTGTGGCATCAACAAAGTATTTTTGAAATTCTGTCAACAGTTTAGCAGCATTTTGCGAGGCTATTTCTATTGTACTTAAGCTTGTAGTATAATGATGTGTAGCCCTGTCCAGAAGGGTTAAAGTGTCTCCTGTTTCTGTAATAACTGCAGAACCTGCAGCACTATGTCCTGCCTGCTCATAAGTCATACCAATTGCTCCATTATATGTAGGATAAGTATCGCCGTAAGAAGGATATAAAAGATCAAAACGTTCTTTGGTAAAATATAACCAACCTTCCTGGTCAAAATAACGGGCATGGTTACGGCCTATTGTTTCCTGAAAGCTTCTTTGAAAAGGAGTGATTACTTCATGGTATGGTTGTGCCGCCGGGGCAAAATAATATGGATTGTTTAAATGCTGCTCATGAAAATCAACATGTATATGCGGCATCCATTTATTGTAAAGCTGAATTCTATGCCTTGTTTCAATTTGTGTTTGCCATGCCCAGTCCCTGTTTAAATCAAAATTGTAATGATTTGTTCTGCCACCCGGCCATGGTTCATTATGTTCTCTTGCAATAAGCAATGGGTTAGGCTTGGCACCAACAATTGAATTAAACCAGTTTACATACCGGTCCCTTCCATCAGGGTTTAAACAAGGATCAATTATAACTACTGTATTTTGAAGCCATGGTTTTGTCCTGGCATTTGCCGGATCAACTAAAGAAAATAAAGTCATCATAGCCGCTTCTGACGATGAAGTTTCGTTACCATGCACATTATAACTTAACCATACCAGGGCCGGTGCAGTACCTGCAATGGCACTGCGATTTCCAGTGGCAAGAGCCATATTATTGTTACGGATTGTCTCCAGGCTTGAAATGTTAGATGCTGAA
>JACDAZ010000103.1 GCA_013695175.1 Flavisolibacter sp.
CGGACAGGGAGCATCTCTTTTAGCAAATCACAGAGGTCTAACAATAACTGCTGAAGTAAAAGAACAATTACAAATAAATGCATTTTACGATCTGATGCCTGGGTGGTTTATCATCATTGGTGTGGTAATAGCTACCAGCGCAGCCATTATTGCCAGTCAGGCAATGATATCCGGATCCTTTACACTAATTAGTGAAGCTATGCGGTTAAATCTTTGGCCAAAGCTGAAGATCAGGTACCCATCAGAAGCAAGGGGGCAGCTTTTCATACCGTCCTTAAACTTCATGATGTTTGTTGGTTGCGTGGGTATTGTTTTATATTTCAGATCATCAGAAAGAATGGAAGCGGCTTATGGTTTGGCCATTATAACTACCATGATGATGACAACTGTTCTTTTTGCAAATTTTCTTGTTTCCCGGCGTGTAAGGTCACTGTACATCTGGATTTTCCTCATTGTTTATTTTACTGTTGAATCCATCTTCATGTTTGCTTTAATGCAAAAATTTACACATGGTGGTTATATAACCGTACTTATAGGTGGTGTAATGTTTATGGTGATGTACGTATGGTTTAAAGCCAGGAAAATAAAAAACAGGTATGTGGAGTTTGTGCGCATGGAGCACTATATACCAAAGATCCAGGAGCTGAGTAATGACAAATCTGTTCCAAAATATGCCACTCACCTGGTCTATTTAACCAGTGCCGATAATCCTAAGGAAATAGAACATAAAATCATTTATTCCATACTAAATAAAAAACCCAAAAGAGCAAATATCTATTGGTTTATTCATGTGGATACACTTGATGAACCTTATACAATGGAATATAAAGTGGATCATATTATTCCTAATGATATCATACGCGTTGAATTCAGACTTGGCTTTAGAGTGGAGCCCCGCATTAATTTAATGTTTCGTAAAGTGGTGGAAGACCTGGTGAAGAATAAAGAAGTGAACATTACCAGCCGGTATGAAAGTCTTGAAAAAAGTAATATTGTCGGCGACTTTTCATTTATAGTAATGGAGAAATACTTAAGCCAGGATAATGAACTGCCATTTATGGAAAGAGTAATGATGAAATTCCATTTTTGGTTAAAAGAAGTCAGTCTTTCCGAAGAACGTGGTTTTGGATTAGATGCCAGTAATGTAACAATTGAAAAATTCCCGCTTATTGTAGCACCGGTTACCAATCTCAAATTAAAACGAATTGAAGATTAATATAAAATTCATCCGGCTTTTACTATTTTAGAAGAACCACAACTGATTATGCCCATTTGGTTTTATATTATCGCAATCATTGTATTTCTTTCGCTACTGATCTATTTCTTCCAGGAATATTTCATTTTTAAACCAGAAGTTTTAAAACCCGGTTTTCAATTTAAATATGACATTCCTTTTGAAGAACTGAATTTTGATATAGAGCCTGGTGTTCGTATCAATGGATTGCATTTCTACAGACCATTACCAAAAGGACTGGTTCTTTATTTTCATGGCAATACACGTAGTATAAAAGGCTGGGCCAAATATGCCAGAGACTTTTACAGGTACAACCACGATGTAGTGCTTGTGGATTACAGGGGGTTTGGTAAAAGCACTGGAAAAAGAAGTGAAAGAGAAATGCTTTCAGATATGCAGGTTGTATATGAAAAACTGAAGTTGCAATATGGAGAAAATCATATTGTAGTTTACGGAAGAAGCCTTGGTAGTGGTTTTGCAGCTAAGGTAGCATCAGACAATAAACCACGGTATTTAATATTAGATGCACCGTATTACAATTTTACAAAAGTGATCAGCAGGTTTTTACCTTTTCTTCCGCTGAGGTATGTTATCCGATATCATTTGAGAACAGATAAATGGATATTAAAAGTTAATTGTCCTGTATATATAATTCACGGCACTAAAGACTGGCTTATCCCTATAAAACACAGTGAATCTTTACAAAAATTATCTCCCCGTAAAATTACTTTAATTAAAATTGTTGGTGGCAAACATAACAACCTTCCCAAATTTCCTGAATACCACAATTTCATTAGAGGAATATTGCAATTTGACTAAATATTTTAAATCTTCATAGTTCGAATAACCATATAAACAATTGTTAATGGCTATTGAAATAACAATTTGTTTGTAACCTTTTGACGAACTTTTTCGCCAAATATGTAAAACCTGAACTATGATAAAATTTTATTTTGCTTTAATCAGCTTTGCATTCATTCTTTTTTCATGTAAATCTGCTAATAAAGCGTACGACAAAGGAAATTACCAGGAGGCGATAGAACTTGCAGCACGTAAACTACAGAAAGATTCATTTGACGGTGAAACCAAAGCACTTGCACAAAACTCCTACAGGCAGGCTGTAAAAATGCATGAAGACAAAATACGCCAGCTGTCAAACAGCCCAGGTGAAAAAAGGTTTGAACAGATCTATAATGAGTACAGGCAACTACAAAACCTGTATGACCTGGTACAGCGAAATCCTTCTATTCAAAATGTAATAAAAGCAAATGATTATACAGAATATTTAGTAACCTACCGCGATAAAACAGCTGAATATTATTTTGAAAGAGGTCTTACGAAAATGAATGAAAATACAAAAGCAGCATACAGGGAAGCTTATCAACATTTTAGAAGTGCCTCTAAATACAGGGATGATTCTATTTTGAGAAATAAACTTGATGAATCTTATAAACTGGCAGTAGTAAAAGTTGTTATACTTCCCATGAATGAATTTATGTATGGTGGTGGTTATCAAACTAACAACTCTTATCTGTTCAGGAACTTTGAAACAGATTTATTACGTACTCTACGTTACAATACCAACAACCAGTTTGTCGAATTTTATAGTGAATGGGATGCAAGGGGAAGAAACATAGAAGCTGATGAAGTGTTGGAATTAAGGTTAGGAAGAATGGATATAGGTCGCCCTTATGACCGGCAAAATACAAGAACGGCTTCTAAAGAAGTGGTAATTAAAGAAACAGTATATAAACCCGATTCAGTGGTGAAGCAATATGCAAAAGTAACAGCACAGGTAACCACTACTCAACGCACAATGATTTCAGAAGGTGAACTTTTTGTAACATCAAGAGATGGCAGGGGCCGGATATTATGGAATGAAGTATTGAGGGGCCAACACAGGTGGCAGGTAGAATTTACTACTTACAGGGGTGATGAAAGAGCATTATCAGACAGGGACAGGAGTTTATTAAATCAAAGAGATTATAATACACCACGTGAAGAAGAAGTAGTAGAATCAGTATTAAGACAGATACAACATGAAATGAACCAAAGGGTGCGAAATTATTATAGCCGTTATCTTTAATATAGAAGAACCTTCGGGTTCTTTTTTATTTTCTCTTATATTTTTAAGAATATAAATTTTGATGAAAAAGATTTTGCGACCGGTTATAATATTAGTTGTCGTTTATATTTCAATTGGAATCTTATTTTATTTATTGCAGGATGTTATTCTTTTTCATGCGAAGTCATTAAATAAAGAACATCAATTTTCATTTGACCAACCAATTGAAGAAATCAATATTGACAGAGGTGACAGAAATCTAAATGTTGTAAAATTTAAAACAGGTTCAGCACGAAAAGGTATTGTATTATATTTTCATGGTAACAGGCAAAATATAGAACGTTATTCACGTTTTACACCTGTATTTACATCTAAAGGTTATGAAGTTTGGATGCCCGATTACCCCGGTTTTGGAAAAAGTACCGGCAAAAGAACAGAACAGGCTATGTACAGTGATGCTTCTTTTTTATATGCTATGGCTTTAAAAGAAGTGCCTGCCGAAAATATAATTATCTATGGCAAATCTGTAGGTACCGGGGTTGCATCTTTCCTGGCATCAACTAAAGAATCAAAAGCATTGGTTCTTGAAACTCCATACTACAGCATAAAAGAATTAGTCCGGTATTATATGC
>JACDAZ010000155.1 GCA_013695175.1 Flavisolibacter sp.
ACTTTATATAAACCATTCAATGATAGCCGGAAATATGGCATTTGATAACTAAGGTTAAAGTTTCCAAGAAAACGTGCATGTGAGGATATATAAAAAGATGGTATAAGTTCTGAACTTTTTGATCGCATCCAAAGCAGCCCTAATGTTGCCCAAAGCTGTTTGTTATCATCAATTATAGTATTGTATTGTATGTCTGTTTCAAACCCTGTAGTATTTACTTCTGCAATATTTTTAGCTAACCCATAGGTACCTGAAGTAGATAAATTTGATTTGCGGGGCATTTCAGAATAAGGAGTAGGAACATAATCTATTAAACCTTTATGTTTTCTTTCAAAAAAAGATGAAGCTATTTTTAATTTAGGTGAAGCAAAAAAATCAAAGCCTGCTTCATAACTAAAAGAAGTTTCAGCTTCTAAATCAGGGTTACCAATTGTTTGCCCTGAAGGGACAGGATTACGGTTATAATTATTATATCGTTCAGTAAAATCTGCATCTCTAATTGTTTTACCGGCACTTCCGCGCAATTGAAATTTATCAATTCTATAAGCAAGATTTACCTGCGGAACAAGTTCTGCTCCTCGTTGTTCGTTCCAATCAAGTCTAACAGCGGGTGAAACCTGTAGACCAAAATTCAATGCATGATTTACCAATGCAAATACACCTAATTGCGCTTCATTATGATTTCCCCGATTGTTAGAACGTATAATTCGATTGTACAACTGAAAACCGTTTACCAGTGATGTGGCTTCAGAAAGTTGAAGCTCATGATGAAGCAATGCCTGCCATAGTTGGCTTTTATTTATGTTGGCCGGCACTACAGAATTAAATTTATAGATGTCTTCTGCCTTTTTATACCCAAGATTCAGTGTAACCTTGTTTTTATTATGCTGATAAGTAGTACGAAAGCTATTCCAAAATGACTTGACAGATTCATTTGCTGTATCTGAACTTACCCTTGTATAAAAATTTTGCGCAGAAAAATTCCTGTCATCAAAACCACTTCTTATAGCTACTTGAAATTTGTTATTTATTTTATGTGCAAAAGAAACAGAGGCAGTATGTAAATCAAAAAAACCTTTTGTTCCTCTTTGAGATTGACCATCAGCAATGTTGGTTAAGATACCTCCGCCAATTGCCGTTTTACCATTAGAAAAAAACCCACCTGCATTGGCATTAAATAATCCATATTCACCTAATGTAATTTGGGCAGTAAAGTTTTTTGCTACTACATTATTTGCTGCAAATGTTTTTGTAATAATATGCACTACACCGCCAACGGCTTCGGAACCATATATAGCAGAAGAAGCGCCTTTTAAAATTTCAATTCTATCTATTTCAGCGGGAGAGATGGGGATATAGCTATTGAAGTGTCCGGTAAGTGGATCATTTAACCTGGTACCGTCAATTATAACCAATACCTGTTGAAATGTTCCTCCCCGAATAATAATATCACTCTGTGCTCCCATAGGTCCACGCGCCTGTATTTCTACTCCGGGTAAATAACGTAAAAGTTCATCGATTGAATTAACCGGTAAATTTTTAAAGTAATCTCCTTTGATAACAAAAATGTTTCTTCCTGTACGGGATGCAGATAGCGGATGAATAGAAGATGTTACAGTAACAGGATCTAATTCGATTTCAGGTTGACTAAAACTCTTATTTGAAATAATTAATAAACAAATAAAAAATATTCTCATAAAATAACCCATCATCACATTTTTAGAGCGCAAATATAACAGGAGTGTCTAAACTAATAAGATTCAGAATCATTTGGAAAATTACCTGAGCGTACATCTTCAATATATTTTGACACAGAAGTTGTGACTTGCTGATGCAAATCAAGATAGCGTCTTAAAAAGCGGGGATTGAAATCTTTATTTAATCCTAACATATCATGCATTACTAAAACTTGCCCATCGCAATCACCACCGGCTCCAATACCGATTGTAGGTATTTGTAACCGCTTCGTTACTTCTTTAGCCAGTTTTGCAGGTATTTTCTCCAGCACCAAAGCAAAACATCCCGCTTCCTGCATTATTAAAGCATCTTTTTGTAGCTTATTGGCTTCTACTTCTTCTTTTGCACGAACATTATAAGTACCGAATTTATAAATAGACTGAGGAGTTAAACCTAAATGTGCCATTACAGGAATGCCTGCAGAAATAATTCTTTTAACAGAATCAAGAACTTCTTCACCACCCTCCAGTTTTATAGCATGTGCCCCTGTTTCCTTCATAATTCTTATAGCAGATGCCAAAGCAATATCACCATTTGATTGATAAGCGCCGAACGGAAGATCAACAACAATAAGACAGCGTTTTGCTCCACGAACTACTGAAGAAGCATGATATATCATCTGGTCAAGTGTAATGGGTAATGTAGTTTCATGCCCTGCCATTACATTAGATGCTGAATCTCCAACAAGAATAACATCAATTCCGGCTTCATCTATGATGCGGGCAAATGAATAATCATATGCTGTAAGCATTGATATTTTTTCACCTGAAGATTTTAATTTTTGTAAGGTTGCTGTTGTTATTCTTTTTAATTCTGCTGAAGCACTCATTTGCTTTTATTTGAGGGCAAATTACAAAATGCTGGGTGCTATGGAAGAAAGAAATTTTGAATTATTAATGTACAATATGTTTAGCCGTTATTTCATCATATAAAATATGTATAAGGCCATCGGCGAGACCAATTTGAGGAACATGAATTTCTTCTGATTCAACCCACCGCATAACATTTATAAATATAAGTAAGGCTGGTACAATTACATCTGCCCTGTCTTCCCTTAATTTATAGAGATTCATACGCTGCGATAATGTTATGCTGCTAAACTCCCTATAATAGTTTCGTAACAATTCCAGGGTTAATGGCTTACCAACTTTGCGTTTTGATAATGAAAAAATCTTATTGATATTTCCACCTGAGCCTATACAAGCAATATGATGATAGCCTTTAGTTTGTGTTTTTAAAAAATTTCGCATATCATCCCAGGCCGATTCCGGCACCTGGTTTTTTAATAATCGTATTGTACCTATATTAAAAGAGTTTTTGCTCACAAGTCTGCCATCGCTAAAAAAAGTTAGTTCCGTACTTCCACCACCTACATCTATGTATAAATAAGAATCTTCTTTATTCATGTTATCTGCTACATGATTTTCATAAATAAATGTTGCTTCTTCCTGCCCGCTTATAACCTGTAAATCAATGCCCGTATTTTCTTTTACTAATTGTAAAACTTCAGCAGCATTTGCAGCATCACGCATAGCAGATGTAGCGCATGCTTTCAGATGATCAACTTCATAAACATCAAGTAATAGCTTATAAGACTGAATCGTTTTAATCAGCTTATCAACCTTTGAATCAGATAACGTTCCTGTTTCAAATACATCAAAACCCAGCCTTAATGGTACCCGTACAAGGCTAAGCTTAATAAAATTTGTGGGGCCATCAGGTATTTGAACAACATCATTGATCAATAGCCTGGCGGCATTACTTCCTATATCAATAGCTGCTAACTTCAACTGGAACAGGTAATTTATTATATAAATAGTTGAATGTTTCGATCTGCGATCTTACAGGCAGTGCATGGTTTGACTCAACATAAGTATTACTTAATTGGTTATCCAGCAATCTTGCTTTTACATTATCCTGAAGCTGAATGTTTAAAATATCTTTTAATTCTTCTTTTAACCTGTCATCCAAAATAGGGCAGGAGGCTTCTACACGATGATCTAAATTGCGAACCATCCAATCGGCAGAAGAAATATAAGCTTTTTCTTTTCCTCCATTATGAAAAAACCAAACCCTTGCATGTTCAAGAAATTCATCTACAATACTGATAGCAGTTATTGGTTTTACAAATTTTTCATCTTCTGTAAGCATGCAAAAAATACCACGAATAATTAATTTTATTTCAACACCTTCCCTCGCAGCTTCATATAAAGCAGCAATAATATCTTCATCAGACAGTGAATTCATTTTTGCAATAATGGAAGCAGGTTTTCCTTTTTTAGCAGATTTGATTTCATTTTGAATGAATTTTAAGAGTTCCCTTTTAACAAATACGGGGCTGGGAAGAATGGTATCACAGGCTTTTAAAAAATGCATACCTGTTTTATAATGCTCCAGGTAATTAAAGATCCTGTTTACATCAGACATAATACTTTTGTTTGATGTAAGTAAACAATGATCTGCATAAATTTTTGAAGTACTTTCATTTAAATTACCTGTACTGACAAATCCATAATGAATTATCTTGTTATTCGATCGTTTCCTGATCAAACATACTTTAGCATGTATCTTCACATTAGGGATGCCAATTAATACTTTTACACCTTCATCTTCCAGCCTGTCTTTCCATTGAAGATTTGCTTCTTCATCAAACCTTGCTCTTAACTCCAGCATTACTGTTACCTGTTTTCCATTTCTTACTGCATTGATAAGTGCATTAATAATCTTTGAATTTTTTGCCAACCGGTAACAAGTTATTTTAATTGCTGTTACTTCCGGATCAATAGCTGACTCTCTTAAAAGGTCAATAACAGGGTTAAAAGAATGGTAAGGAAAATGTAACATAATATCCCTTTCCAGAATGATATCAGTAACCCTTCTTTCCAACAGCAAAGGATGATCAAATGGTTTCCTGTATTTGCTTTGACCATGAAAAACCTCCTGAGGGAAATCCATAAAATGACGGAAGTTGTGAATGCGTCCTCCGGGTATTAGATTATCACGTTTGCTAAGATTTAACTTTCGAATCAGGTATTCCAATAAACCGGGGTCAATTTCTTTATCATAAACAAAACGAACGGGTTTCCCTTTGCGCCTGTTCTTTAACCCCTTTTCAATTTTTTGTATCAGCGTAGTTGAAATATCATTATCAATATCAATTTCAGCATCACGTGTTACTTTAAATATATTTGATTGGTATTGATTATAACCAAAATAGCTGAATATATCGGGAAGATTAAATCGTATGACATCTTCAAGCAGGATAATGTGTTTTTCATTATCAGGTGAAGGCAATAAAATAAACCTTTCATTAAATCGTGTAGGTACTTCTATTACAGCATATTTTCTTTTTAGTGCACTTTCTTTCATCCACATTACAACACCCAGGTATATAGATTTATCTCTTAAAAAAGGAAAATCCGGAATGGACTCAATCATTAAAGGGATTACATTAGAACTTACTTCTGTATCATAATAATCTCTTACAAATTCTGCTTGTTCAGTACTAAGATTTTTATCAGTTACCAGGTAGATTTTTTCATCATTCAATTCATTTAATATTCCTTCCCAAATCCTGTTAAACTCACTTTGCTGGTTTAATACCGTCATTTGAATTTCTTCCAGAATCTGTTCCGGGTTTTCTTCCATGTGCATTTTTTCTTTATTACCATACTGAATCATTCTTTTTAGCGTAGCTACACGCACTCTGAAAAATTCATCAAGATTATTTGAAAATATACCTAGAAATCGTATGCGTTCTCTTAAGGGAACAGCGGGATCAGCAGCTTCCTGTAATACCCTTGCATTAAAGGATAACCAACTAATATCACGGGGAATAATTTTTCGTTTTGTTGAAGGCATGAATTAATTATGACTTTGTATTTTTTTAATTAGGTCGCTGGTAGAAAAACCAGGTTCAATAGGGTTTAATATTATCTTTCCGCCTGCTTCTATAACATCTTTTGCTCCTGCAATATCCTCAACTTTATAATCCCCACCCTTCACTAATACATCGGGTTTAATAATTTTAATGAGTGATTCAGGAGTATCTTCTTCAAATATTATTACAATATCGACCATAGTAAGTGATGCCAATATTTGTGCTCTGCTTAGTTCATTGTTTAGTGGTCTGTTACTGCCTTTTAACTTTGTTACTGAACTGTCGCTGTTTAATCCAACAATAAGAACATCAGCATGTTTAGCGGCTTCGGCTAAAGAAGCGATATGTCCGGTATGTAAAATATCAAAACATCCGTTGGTAAAAGCTATTGTTTTACCGAGCATTTTTAATTGAGCTAATTTAAATTTTATGTTCTCGGATGTAATTAATTTTTCTGATAAACTATTGCCTGTTCTCAAATCTTCTTTTTTTATGATGATAAGTAAATAATCCCGAAAAAATAATACCACCGCCCAATATCAACAAAGTTTGTACCGACCATAATAACCATCCTATGGCCGCACCGGTGGTTTTAACATCTAAGCCGTAAAGTTCCATTAATTTGGCCACTAATAAAGGAAAGGCTCCTATACCCCCCGGAGTTAAAATCATAGCAACACTACCAACACCTAATGTTGTTAATCCGCCTCCCCAGCCTAAATGTTCTGTTTCTCTTAAAGCATATAAACCGGCAGTGGCACTTGCCAAGTACAAAAACCATATAAGAAAGGTATGAATCAGGAACAACTTTTTTCGTTTAATATTTCTTATACTGCCCAGCCCTGATAGTATACCCATAATTATCTTTTTTATTCTGACTATGAGG
>JACDAZ010000171.1 GCA_013695175.1 Flavisolibacter sp.
AGGACACATCTTGTTTTGCAATGGAGCAAATACTTCAAAAAATCTTAAAAGTGGATCTTTGCATTCTCTCAGCTTTTTCAAATGCGTGATGTACCTGCTTAGTTTAGGACAAAAAAAAATTCCCCGAGAGCCCTGGAAGCCCAGGTTTCCACAGTCTTTGGCTTTGGTAAATGATAAAAACTTGTATTGATTTTCAGTGCAACTAAAAAAAGAAGCATAATAATCAAACCAATCTGTTGCTTTTAATTTAGGAGGATAAAAAGATTCTTTCCAATGCTTATAACTCAACCCGGAAGTTCCTATATAAACCTTACCCGACATGCTAACATTTAGTAAAGAAACATGCCATACAACTTTTTGTAAATTTGATTCGTCATTTTATCTGCTGCACCTTAAAACAGCGTCAAATATCATAAATGAAAAATTTAATTTTTCGAAAAGCAAATTCACCTGTTCTTGTTCAACCTAAACCACTTCCTTCCCTGGCAGCTTGCCTGCTTATGGATTTTTTAGGTTTTGCAACCTTTGGTATTCCTTTTATTGGTGAGTTCCTTGACGTTTTATGGGCTCCTGTATCGGCCTTAATATTTTGGAAAATGTTTGGCTTTAGAAAAGGTTTTTTGGGTGGAATTATAAATTTTGTGGAAGAACTCATGCCGGGTCTTGATTTTATTCCAACATTTACCATTATGTGGTTTGTGCAATATTTTAAAAGAAACCCTTCGTTATCTTTAAAGACCTTGATTACAAGATAACATCAACAAGTTGAAGCTCTTTATTATATACAAGAAATTGTGCTGCATACCCCGGTGCAATTTTACCATATCTCTTATCGCATCTTAAAACTTGTGCAGGATATAAACCACACATGCGTAATGCTTCCCCTGTTTCTATGCCCGCATTTTGTACAAGATTTAAGAAAGATTGATGCATATTAATAGCTGATCCACTCAGTGTACCATTACATTCATATCTGTCGGTATTTAAACTATGTTTATAAAACCCTTCTGTTGTTTCTGTAACTGCATCTGTAATTACAAACAATCTTTCCTTCATTATTTCTTTTGCAATACGAATCGCACTGAAATCAACATGATATCCATCTGCTATAATACTTGCCATTATTTTTTTATGAGCAAATACAGCTCCTACCATTCCCGGCTCACGATGATGTAAGGGACTCATAGCATTGAATAGATGTGTAACAGCATCAACATGATGATCAAAAGCGTATACAGCCTCTTCAAAAGAAGCATTTGAATGACCGGCAGAAATAATGATGTCGTATGATTTTAATAATTTAATTATTTCAGGAGAACAAACTTCCGGTGCTATTGTAATCATTTTTATAACACCCTTTCCGTAATTCAACAATTTTGATACCTCAGAAACAGTGGGAGCATGAATAAGTTCAGCTACATGTGCCCCACGTTTCTCTTTATTAAGCCAGGGACCTTCCAGATGCAACCCAAAAACACCTTGTCCATTTTGATTCCAATATTCACGTACTGCATCTGTTGCTTTTATAAAAACTTCTTTTGTGTTTGTTGCAACAGTTGGTAAATGAAGAACAGCACCACCGGCAATGCAATATTGGTGCATTAATTTAAGTGTAGCAGGTTCAGGGAATACTGCAAACAGTTTATCATAAGCACCATAAATCTGTATATCTATAAATGCAGGTGCAATAAAACAATCTGGAAAATTATTTTTTTCTATAGATAAATTTGAAGATGTATTCTCAACTGAAGTTATAGTTCCATTTTCAATTACAATGCGATGATCAGTAAGCCATTTATCACCGGTAAATATTTTATCTGCACTAATGATCATTCAGCAAAAGTAGAAGCTAATGGTAAACAAACATTTCAGGTAAGATGAAAACTTGTAAAAATGTTGCATATGCCGAAATAATTGATAGTGCCGGCTCAAGATGAAAATTTGAATCCAGCCTCTAATAATTTTTGTTCTTCTGCGACCTTGATTATTTTTTAAAGTCATGCCTTCATTCTTCTCAACAATTTAGAAGTTATTGATTAACTGGGAATAGCTTAATATTCTGCTTCCAAGATTTGAATACCTGCTTTTCATAATTAGATAACTCTTCTGATACAAATACCAGTTCTTTAGAAGCAAAAGGTGTCGGCACTCCTACATTATAACCAAATATTTTAGTCATCGTGCAATTTGGTTTGAAACTAAAAGATTTTTTAAGAGAAAAAAGAAGTCCTTTATTATCACATGTAAAATATCCTATTTGGTAAACTTTATCTTTGTCATATTCCTCTGTACTAAATTTTGCCCTTTTATAATTTACGTTTTCAATGGTTGTGTCACTAAGTTCAACCGGATTACCTACTACTTTACTGATTTGGTTAAAGTTCCAACCATAATCCATAAACATAGTATCAGGTAAAAATCTTTTAGTAAGAAGAATAGCGGTATCAGAAAAAGAGGAATAATCATATACAGTTTTGGTACGTAAATCAATATACC
>JACDAZ010000175.1 GCA_013695175.1 Flavisolibacter sp.
CTAAAAGACTGGTTGAGTGCGGGCACGATGTAGTTATTCTTTTAGATTCTATAACCCGTTTGGCCCGGGCCCATAATACAGTTGCCCCCGCTTCAGGTAAAGTTCTTTCGGGTGGTGTGGAGGCGAATGCTATGCAAAAGCCAAAGCAATTTTTTGGCGCTGCACGTAAAATTGAAAATGGTGGTTCTTTAACTATAATTGCCACAGCCCTTGTAGATACAGGCAGCAAAATGGATGAGGTTATTTTTGAGGAATTTAAGGGTACTGGTAATATGGAGCTTCAGCTTGACAGGCGTTTGGCTAACAGAAGAGTATTCCCTGCTATTGATCTTGTAGCATCATCTACACGTAGGGATGATTTATTATTAGATAAAGATGTACTGCAGAGAATGAACCTGTTAAGGGTTTATTTAACCGATATGAATTCTGAAGAAGCGATGAATGATCTACTCAAAAGGATGAGAGGCACCAAGAGCAATGAAGAATTTCTTGCCTCAATGAACAGATAAATATGCATAAAGCACTGATAATCATTATGAGACCCTTGCGGTCTCATTTTTGTATATGAATCAGCTGAAACAAATTAATTAGAATCATGAAGAATAAGTATTTCAATTTTGTGGCAGCAGCAACTTTGGCTTTTGGTGTTGTAGCATGTAATAACGATGCAGATAATACTGCAATGAACGACACAACAACAACTACCACAACTACCACGACAACCGGCGAATATGCTGCTATGGCAGATTCTGCCAGGATCAACAGCGATGCTGGTAATTATTTAAATGCACGCACAGGACAACCTTTACGTATTAATGTTGATCCACAGACAGGGCAACGTATGAATGCTGAAACAGGAGAACCCGTTTGGCGTTATGTAGACCGTAGAACCTGGTGGGTATATGGTGGTGACAATTGGGAACCTCAGGGTGAAGCACGTATGGATAACAATGCCCTAATGTATAAAGATAACAATGACAACTGGGTTACTTATGAAAGACGTTGGCAGACAGAAGACGAAAATTTAATGAAAGACTGGAAGATCAAGTATGACAAAGATGGAAGCTATAAAATGAAATCTGATGATACAAAGATCAAAGTTGATGCAGATGGAGAAACAAAGATCAAAACTGAAGATGGTAAGAAGATTAAAATAGATAAAGACGGAACTAAAATAAAAGACAATAAATAATTCTTCACCTACGTTAACTTAAATGCTTCCTTTACCGGAAGCATTTTTATTTTTACTTAGCCAAATTGAACTGTGGAAAGTATCCGCTTGCATATAAAAGATTTCATTTCACTTGCCACTGATTCATTATCATTAGACGTACGTTCTCCTTCAGAATATAAACATGCTCATATACCTGGTGCCATTAACTTACCTCTATTTTCAGATGAAGAACGTAAACGAGTAGGTACAGCTTATAAACAGGTAAGCAGGGAAGTAGCAATAAAAATAGGATTAGATTTTTTTGGTCCTAAAATGCGGAACATGGTGGAGGAGGTAGAGAAACTTATAACCCAAGAAACAAAATGTTCTCAGGTAAAAGAAGTAAAGCTGTTTATTTATTGCTGGCGTGGAGGAATGCGTAGTGCTGCTGTAGCATGGCTACTTCAACTATATGGTTTTGATGTTACCATTTTAGCTAATGGATATAAAGCTTTTCGTAATTATGTTCTTGATTCGTTTAAATATAATTTTTCATTTAAAGTAGTGGGCGGTTTTACCGGTTCAGGAAAAACTGAAGTGATAAAAGAATTAATAAGAAGGGGAAAACCGGTTATAGATCTTGAAGAATTAGCTTGTCACAAAGGGTCTGCTTTTGGGAGTTTAAACATGCCGTCTCAGCCTACACAAGAAATGTTTGAAAATAAATTAGCAACCTTGCTATTTCCGTTTATGCAGCCTGATGTTTGGGAAGTATGGGTAGAAGATGAAAGTCAAAGAATTGGTGATATTAACATCCCAATGGAATTGTGGACACAAATGCGTTCTGCCCCTGTATATTTTTTAGATATCGCTTTTGAAAAAAGACTACAGCATATAGTTGAAGAATACGGATCGCAGGACTCTTTTAAATTATTGAATAGCATAGAACGAATTAGCAGGAGACTGGGTGGATTGAACACAAAAAAAGCAATTGAGTATTTGCATGATGGTAACTTGACGGAATGTTTTGCCATCCTTTTAAAATATTATGATAAATACTACCTCAGGGGATTGCACAACAGGGATAATCTTACTACTTTGTTGCAAACTATTCCCTGTGAGGGGGTTAATTCAGGTAATTTAGAATATTTAATATCCAAACATTCCACTGTATGAAAACTCCACTTTTTTGCATTTGTTTTTTCATATCCATTAGTTCACACTCGCAGGTATTAAGCGGTTTTTATAGTGGTACTATCTATAATGACACAACGAAGATGTTGCAGCAATATGAACTTGCATTAAGTGAATATAAGGGAAAAATTACCGGTTATTCATACATAACATTTGTAGTAAACGATACTTTTTATTACGGCATCCGATCTATAAAAGCATTAAAAAAAGACAATAATCTTATTGTGGAAGATGATAAGTTGCTGGCAAATAACTTCCCTGAATCACCTGCAAAAAGAGTTCGGCGAACTGCGGTTTTTCCCCTTAATGAAAAAGAAGATACAGTAAGATCCCTTCAGGGATCCTGGCATACCAACACAACGAAACTGTATTATTCAGTTGGTGGTGCTGCGGTAACTAAAAGAGACAATAATAATACACAAGCAGCCTTATTCACACATTTAAAAGAATTAGGGATTGAAACCGGTGGGGGAATAAACAATCCAAATTCTAACCAGGAAAAAAAACATAATAAAGAAAGTATTACAATTTCTAAAACCGATATGGTGCCCACTCAATTATCTTTTGAAAAACGAAAAGAAAATGTTTTACAAACTTTGGATGTTATTAATGATTCAATCGTATTATCTTTTTATGATAATGGTGTTGTTGATGGCGATATTATTAGTGTTTATTTAAATAATCAACCCGTTGTTTTTGAGGCAAGACTTACAGAGGCTGCTATAAAAAAAACAATCCATTTAAACTTCAATGATCAAGAGCATATTGATTTGCTTTTGGTAGCGGAATCCCTTGGCAGTATACCTCCCAATACAGGACTATTAATTGTTCAGGATGGTAGCTCACGTTATACTTTGCATTTTTCAGCCGATTTTCAAACAAATGCTACTGTACGTTTCAGAAAAAAGAAATAATGACAGAAATTACCAGGCTTACAAAATACTCAAAGGGTGGTGGCTGTGGTTGTAAAATTGCTCCTTCTGTTTTACAGCAAATTCTTCATACAAATTCAGCAGCACCCGATTTTAAAAATTTACTTGTGGGAAGCGAAACTGCAGATGATGCTGCTGTTTATAAAATATCGAATGATGTAGCTGTTATTTCAACAGCGGATTTTTTTCTTCCCATAGTTGATAATCCATTTGAATTTGGCCGTATTGCTGCTGCAAATGCTATATCTGATATTTATGCCATGGGGGGTACCCCTTTAATGGCTGTAGCTATATTAGGTTTTCCGGTTGATCATCTGCCAATAGAAACAGCACAGCAGATTTTGGAGGGTGGCAGAACTATTTGCAAAGAAGCAAATATTCCTCTGGCAGGTGGACACACTATTGATTCCTCCGAACCCATTTTTGGTTTAGCTGTAACGGGCACTGTTGATTTAAAACATTTAAAAAAGAATAATACTGCACAGAAAGGTGATATACTTTTTCTAACAAAGCCAATAGGAACAGGGATATTGGCAACTGCTTTAAAGAGAGAAATCTTGCAGGAGGAGCATTATACAAGTTTAATAAATCAATTAACGCAGCTAAATGACATAGGTGAGAAGTTGGGAAAATCAGAGGCAGTACACGCTATGACCGATGTTACCGGCTTTGGATTATTGGGGCACCTTGTTGAAATAGCTGAAGGGAGTAAACTATCAATTGAACTTTTCTATAATCAAATAAAAAAATCTCCCGGGCTTGATTTTTATCTGCAACAAAAAACTATTCCTGATGCAAGTTTTAGAAACTGGAACAGCTATAGCAATAAAGTGCAGTTTGAAAAAGGAGTTTCCGTAATGGAAGCATTTAGTTTACTGCCGGATCCGCAAACAAACGGAGGGCTTGTTTTTTCTGTCTCACCGGAATCAATTGATATAATAAAACAATTATTATCAACTGAAAAATATTCTTCTTTTATAGAGCCTATAGGTGTTTGCGTTTCAAAAAACGAAAAAGCAATTATAGTTAGAAACCTCTGATCTAAATTGTATTATTTTAATTTTTATTACGTTTAAACATAAACGTTAGCGTAGTTTTGATACTGCAGTTTGTAACACTGAGTAAAATTTACATTGTATTATACTGGGGAAAACTTAAATACAGCAGAAGCTTGCATTTAAAATACTTCAAATATAAATTTGCACTTCATTAATTCTTGACCCTTTAAAAATTAAACCAATTCTTATGAGAAAACTAAGTTTTCTATTCTTAGGCTTTATTGCTATTGTTTCTTTTGTAAGTTGTACTAAAGAAAATCTTCAAACTTCTAACCAAACAAATTCACCCGCATTTAGTGTTACATATTCTGAATGGACAATGGATGCAAATTTCGATTGGGAAGATGGAACTGCCGGAAATAATCCAGCTAAACAAACCAACTGGGATGCTTTTGATCTAACACAACAAACTATTGATGGAGAAGGAGTTCTGGTTTATGCAAAATCAAACATCGATGGTTCTATACAGCCAATGCCTGCCAGTTTCACAAAAGGAACTGATGAAACAGTGCTTGATTTTTATGAATTTGTTTCTATTCCGGGTTTTATTTCAATTATACACTCTAAATCAGTTGATGGTGTTTTTGAAACTCCTGCCAATACAAACGAAATGAGCTTTAAATTCATTTTTGTAAATTCAAATGTTGCACCATCTAATGCACGTATACCAACAAATAATGGATCTTATTCATTAGCTGATCTGCGCAATTTTTCTTATGAAGAAGTAATAACTCTATTAGGAATTCCTGAATAACATTTATTAAGTATTTGCAAACCGGCTTCGGCCGGTTTTTTTATACACTTAGCCATTCAAAGTATTTAATTCCATAAGTGGTGGGGCAAAAATTTCAGCCATCATACACCTTACACTGCCACCTTCAACTTTTTCAATTACCGAAACATCTATGGGCAACAATTTGCCATAACTCTCCAGCCTTTGCTTTTGGTTTTCTAAAAGACTATCATACGCGTTTTTGCTTAAAATAATAAATCTTTTGCCGCCATTGCTTTTTATATGCAGCATGTTACCTGCAAAAGAATTCATCTGATCATGAGTTATGTAAATATTTTCATGGCCTGTGGTTTCCAACAATTGTGCTACTGCAATGCGCTCATCATCGTCAGCAATTGCTTTAGGGCAAACAATTGAAAAACCTTCCCCTATACACATCATTACATTCGTATGATAAATATTGTTGCCATTATTATCAATGGCAGTAAAGGTTATTGCCCTGTATCCTTTTGTTGCTGCAAATTTTTCGACCAGCGACTTGCTTGTTCTGCCGGATAAACAAGCATAAATTATTTTATTTTGATGATCCATTACCATGCTTCCTGTTCCTTCAAGGTAAAAAGCGTCTGCTTCATATTCACTCCAATCTATTACATCTGTAATTTTAAATTTTTTTGAAATCATTTCCAGGATGTCGTCCCGCTTCTCATCTCGCCTGCTTTTCGCCTGCATTGGAAATACATCTATTACACCTTTATGATCTGTACTAAACCAATTATTTGGAAAAATTGCATCAGGCTTTAATGGTTCATCTGTATCCTCTATAACTATTACATTGATATCATTTGACTTTAAAACATTTACCATAGCATCAAATTCTTCTAAAGCTTTTTTCAGCAATTCAATTGCAGTGTACGAATGGTTGTTTTGAAAAAAATTTGTAGCTGCTGTTTCTGCATTGTAAGCAAAAGAAGCAGGACGAACCATTAAAATTGAATTTGTTATTTGCACTTTAAAAGAGGGAGTCTATTTTTTGAGCTAATTTTTTATCTCTTTCCGTTACAACATTTCCAGCATCATGAGTTGAAAGCCATACTTCAACAGTATTATATACATTTGTCCACCTGGGGTGATGATCCATTTTTTCTGCAATTAATGCAACTCTTGTCATAAACGCAAAAGCTTCACTAAAATCTTTAAACTCAAATTTGCGATAAAGGCTATTGTCTTTTTCTGTCCACCGATCCAACATATGATTTCAATTAAAAAATTAAGTGCTCCTTATTTCTGATTTTTTCATTGGTTAGTTCAACTATTAATTGAACGCCATGTATGGATTTTATGAAGTTCAACAGGTTTTGCATTTCTTCTTCCTTTATAATATCTCCTTTCAATAACCATAAAAAATCAAGATGCTTTAATTCCGGTAACAAATATTCACCTTCATGTTGATTGTTATATAAATAATGCGTTACCGAAGTATTTTTTTCCGGGTATTCATAAACAGAAAAAAAATAATTCCTGTTTTTTTTATTTAATTGAATTTCTATATCATTATTGATACGGAAATCAAAATTTAAAAGATTATTTAATTGCCAGCAGAAAGAATAAGCTTTCATAGGTGCCATTATACCAAGTAGCCTGGTTTCTTCAAAAAAACCATCTGTCATTTCCTTATGGTTAAGAAACAGCTTCATTGCAATTGCTTATGATTATAAAAAATACTAAAACTCAACCATAGAAGAAAGTGTTTCATTTCCTCTTTTATAAACCACCTTAACCTTATCACCTTTTTTAAATTGGCTTAAAGCCTTCATATAAGTTTCAATGGAAGATGTTTTGTGATCATTTAAAGAAAGAACAACATCTCCGGCTTTCATTCCAATTCCTTGGGCAGGCCTGTTATCAGAGACTCCGTCTAAACGTACACCTTCACCACTAAAAGTATAATCAGGCATTATTCCTAATGTAACACTAAAAGATGGAGATGCCATCTGAACTTCTCTTGTTTTATTAAATGCCAACCTGCTCCCTTGTTTTTCCACATTTTCTACCACACTTAATATATGTTTAACCAGGTGCATCTGCCCGTTATAGTTTATTTTATCATAATCATCAGTTGGTTTATGATAATCGCTATGCAACCCTGTAAAATAAAAAAGCACCGGGATATCTTTTCTATAGAAAGATGTATGATCACTGGGTCCGGTGCCACTTGAGTCGAATCTGAATTTTAGATTTACATCATACAACCTGTTTTTACCCGACATGCTATACAGCTGCCCCCAGGTAGGCGTTGTGCCATAACCACCAACTGTAACTGTTTTAGTAGAATCATTTAACCTTCCAACCATATCAAGATTGATCATGTAATTAACGCTACTTAAATTAATCGTTGGACTGTCAACAAAAAATTTTGAACCAAATAATCCCAACTCCTCACCGGAGAATGCTATAAATAAATAATTGCTGGTTTTATTCTTTGAATTTTTAAGAATTCTTGCCATTTCCAATAAAGCAGCTGTGCCACTGGCATTATCATCTGCACCATTATATATTTCTTTTCTTGTCCTATCAGCTGATAATGAGTTTCCATCTTCTCCATAACCTAAATGATCAAAATGTGCCCCCATTACAACTGTACGTGCTGCACCGTTATCAATATAGGCTAAAACGTTTCTGCCAGTGCGTGTAGCTAAACCTAAATCGACTTTAAGTTTTACGTCAAGTGAAGCCAGGTCATCATGTAAATATTTTTTTACTGATCCTTTGGTTATATAAACAACCGGAATAGGTAAGGATTCGCTTTTATCTTTTGGATTAAAAACTAATTTATCATCAATTGAAGAAGAATTATAAAGAAAAACTGCAGTTGCTCCATTTTTATGCATTTCCCTGCTTTTATTCCATATGGCAGAATTAAAATCAAAATGAGGGTTGGATTTATTAGTTTCTAATATTTCATTCAAATCATAAAACCATGGTTCATTTGCTTCATTTAATGCAACAGACGGCATAGCCTCAATAGAATTATTTGAGCTAAATGGAAGAGGAAAAAAATCTTTATTTATAGCCAGGGTATGTCCATCAATAATCAGATGGGTGCTGCGGTTAACTTGTTTGCCATCTTTAACTAAAAAAGGCTGGTAATAACCATCTGTTCCCTTTGGTGATAAACCCAGTTTTTTAAAAGTGGAGCCTATATATTCTGCGGCTAATTTTTCACCCGGCGTTCCGGTACGCCTGCCTTCCATAATGTCGCCTGATAAAATTTTTACGTGCTGCTGCAGATTTGACAACAATTGTTTGTCTTCTTTTTTTAATTTTTGACCCGAAGCAACGCCGGAAATAAAAAATAAAATAATAAAATAATATCGCATAGGACAGGTATAAATTTAATGAAGGAGAACAAAAATATTCAAAGACCCTTAAGAGACGGAAATTATTTGTTTTTAGTTATTGTTTTTCCTTAAGCTTTTGCAAAACTCCCTATATCGTAAGTCTTTCCTTTTAGAGCTGGCTACCTTTGCGCCGCAAGGTGAAACAGCAAACCATACATATAGCACTGGTAGGAAATCCAAATAGTGGTAAAACCTCTTTATTCAATAGCCTAACGGGAATGAATCAAAAGGTAGGAAATTTTCCTGGTGTTACTGTTGATAAAAAGACAGGATTTACATCTATTTCTGAAAAATTTTCTGCAAGAATTATTGACCTCCCCGGAACTTATAGTCTTTACCCAAAGCGCATGGACGAATGGGTTAGCTACAGAGTTTTATTAAACCAGGATAAGGATGTTAAAGCTGACATTTATGTAGTGGTTGTTGATGCCAGCAATTTAAAAAGAAACCTGCTCTTTTGTACCCAAATAATAGATTTGAAAAAGCCTGTGGTTTTAGCTTTGACCATGGAAGATCTCGCCAAGAAAAAAGGAATTCAAATTAATATAGCAGAACTGGAAAGGGAACTGGGTGTGCCGGTAGTTTCTATTAATCCCCGAAAACAAAAAGGAATAGCTCAATTAAAAAAAGCTATTGAACATACAGCGGCTAATTTATATAAGATCCCGGCAAGGGATTTTATATTAAATAAAGATCTTGCTTTTGCCCCTATAGAAGAAGTTCAGGGGCTTATGCCGGAGATCAGTGATTATTCTGCTATTCATTTTTTAATTAACCACGAACATTTCAGCCTGAACAATCAGATGCAGGATGAAATCGAAAATATTGAAAGGCGGCATAATTTCAATCATACCAAAACACAGGCAACAGAAATATTACAGCGTTACAGCAGGATAAAACACGTAATGCAAGTTGCTGTTTCGGAACCGGACCCATTACAGCGAACCCTTATTACAGATAAATTAGACAATATACTTCTTCACCGCAGGTGGGGATATTTAATATTGCTTGGTGTTTTATTTTTTCTTTTTCAAAGTGTTTTTTTATTGGCCCAATATCCAATGGATTGGATTGAACAAGGGTTTTCAGTTACCAGTGCCTGGCTTTCGTCTGCTTTACCACAGGTTTGGTGGAGCGATCTTTTGATAAATGGAGTGATTGCGGGGTTAAGTGGAATTGCCATATTTATTCCACAGATCATTATACTTTTTGGCTTGATTACCTTAATAGAAGACACGGGTTACATGGCCAGAATTTCCTTTTTATCAGACAGGTTAATGCGAAGTGTTGGGCTAAACGGAAAAAGTGTCATGCCACTCATTAGTGGTTTTGCTTGTGCCGTACCCGCTATAATGAGTGCAAGAAGTATAGAAAATCAAAAAGAAAGATTACTCACTATACTTATTACGCCGTTAATGAGTTGTTCTGCACGGCTTCCCGTATATGCTATACTTATTGGGTTGGTTATACCAAATGTTTTTTATCTCGGAATTTTAAGTTTACAAGGATTGGTAATGATGGGGCTTTACCTCATGGGTCTTGTAATGGCTTTGATTGTTTCTTATATAGCCAAATGGTTTATTCGTAGCAATGAAAAAAGTTTTTTCATTTTAGAACTTCCCACTTATCGCTCGCCAAGGTGGAACAATATTGTTCAAACAATGGTGCAGAAGGCCAGGGTTTTTGTAACCGAAGCCGGAAAAATCATAATGATCATAAGTCTTATTCTATGGATATTAAGTTCATATGGTCCCCCATCAAGAATGGAAGATATTGAATCAAAATACCAGGTTGCAAAAGCTGCTCAACCCGACAATGAAGATGTAGATGGAGATTTTGCTACAGCAAAACTTGAAAATTCATATGCAGGTATTTTAGGAAGGAGTATTGAACCAGCTATAAAGCCATTAGGTTTTGACTGGCGTATTGGTATTGCTCTTATAACATCTTTTGCTGCACGTGAAGTTTTTGTTGGCACTATGGCCACCTTGTATAGTGTGGGTGAAGACGAAGAGGGTTTACGGTTAAGAGATAAAATGAGAGCTGCAACCTGGCCAGGTGGAGCGCCTTTATTTACACTGGCAGCGGGTTTGTCACTTATGGTTTTTTATGTTTTTGCAATGCAATGCATGAGCACATTAGCAATTACGAAAAGAGAAACCAGAACATGGAAGTGGCCAATAATACAATTTGTATACATGACCGGCATCGCCTATATTATGAGTTTTATAGTTTATCAAATTGCTATTTGATCAATTAAATAATTCAGCCTTTGCATCCGGCGTCCAACTGTCTTTGGGTTCAAAATAATTCCACAGTAAATTAGAAATCTTTTTTGTTAGCTCCCAGGCTTCATTATCAGATTTCCAGCTTTCATCTTTATTATTTTTGGTCATGATTGCAAATACATACAGCGCCTCGCAACCTTTTACTAACAATACTTCATTGCGGGTTTGATTTACTGCACCGTATTTTGCATATATAGTTGCGTAGGGTGGTATTTGGGATATAGCAACTTTATCAAAATAAGTTCTGTTTAATAACCGAAGCATTTTATCACTGGCTGCTTTGGATATTAATTCGCCTTTATAAATACGTTCAAATAAAGTTGCCATTTCTCTGGGTGTAGATTGTCCCCATCCATTAATTGTTCTAAAGTTTTCTCTGCCGGGAGTTCTGGAATTAACCCGAGTGGCAGTAAATCCATTTTGATTTAATAGCTCATTTATCGCGGTACCCGTTCCGGCTAAACTTTGTAGCCAAAGACTGGCAGTATTGTCACTCATTGTCAACATCAGCATAAGTAATTTACCCAATTGAATTTTTTCATCTTCTTTAAAAGAACCCAATATATCCACCCCTGCATAATATAAACTGTCTCTATAGATAAATTCCTCTTCATAAGAAAGTTCACCTCTATAAATCTTATCCATTACCCCAAGGAGAATTGGAATTTTTACCTGGCTTGCGGTTGGGAAAATAGAATCTGCATGTATAGCTACAATCTTATTATTTTTTATATTTTTTATATAAACCCCTATTTCACCATTGTAACCTGCGATTAATTTTTCAACTTGCTTTTGTAATTTTTTATCTGCCTGCTGCGCAATAGAAAAAAATTGAAAAATTGAAAATAAGATTATTAATAAAATTCGAATATGCATACCTGTTGCTATTTGGAAGTCGTAGGCTTATTTTGTGCTTTTAAGGGTGCATGCATATAATCTAATACAAGATGTAAAAAAGCTTTAACTCCAGTTTTCATTCCATCTTCGTCAATAAAAAAATCAGGAGTATGGTGCGCAGGAGTGTTTAAAGGATTTGCACCAGGCTTCATTCCTCCTACAAAGAAGAACAGGGAAGGAACTTTATCTGCAAAAAAAGAAAAGTCTTCTGCCCCTGTAGTTGCATCCATCACAATTGCATTACCATTAGCAGCTTTTTGTAATGAAGGAATCATCCTTTGCAGTAGTTGTGGGTTGTTATATACAACAGAAGTTTTATTGTCAAACTTTACTTCAGCTGTGCCACCTGAGGCTTCAGCAATGTTCACTGCAGTGCGTCTTATTTTATCTGCCACATCTTTTTGCATTTGTTTATCTAATGTTCTAATGGTGCCCCGTATTTCTGCTTCTTCAGGAATAATATTTTCACGCACACCACCCGTAAAAACAGTTGCCGAAATAACTACTGCATTTTTTGTAATTTCCATTTGCCTGCTTACAATAGTTTGTAACCCTGTAATGATTTGAGCGCCTATTACAACAGGATCAACACCCGACCATGGCGATGCTCCATGCGTTTGTTTTCCTTTTATTTTAATAGTAAACCAATCAGAAGCAGCCATGATACCATTTTCCCTGTATTTTATTTGCCCAACAGGAGTTTGAGAATTAATATGTAAACCAAACATCACATCAACTTTAGGATTTTCCATTACTCCTTCTTTCACCATTAAAGCAGCGCCGCCTTCCTCACCGGCAGGTGGACCTTCTTCGGCCGGTTGAAAAACAAATTTTATAGTGCCCTGCAATTCACTTTTCATTCCTGCTAATATTTCTGCAACTGTCATTAGCATAGCCACATGTGTATCGTGACCGCAAGCATGCATTACGCCAACTTCCTGACCGTTGTATATTGTTTTTTCTTTTGATGCAAATGGCAGGTTTACTCTTTCAGTTACAGGCAAACCATCCATGTCAGCACGCAATCCAATAACAGGTCCCGGTTTGCCTCCTTTTAAAATGCCAACTACACCGGTTTTTGCTACACCTTCTTT
>JACDAZ010000227.1 GCA_013695175.1 Flavisolibacter sp.
TACCAGAACAGATTTTTTTGTGCCTGATTGGTCGAAAATATATTTGAGATCTTCTGGCATATGTTGTTTCAACAAACTTACAGATTAGCTGGCATTCAGTTTCGGGCTAATTATATATATGTGCTCATATCCCCGTACCCTAGCTGCTTAAGTTCACATATATTCAGAAAAATTATTTCTTCGAAAAATGATTGCTTATACCACCAGCTGTTTTTATTGTCTCCAGTGCTTAACTTCTTTTTTATAATTTACAAGATGATTTACATTGTAATGGGGGTTTCGGGAAGCGGAAAAACAACTATAGGACGGTTATTAGCAAATGCACTTCATCTTCCTTTTTATGATGCAGACAATTTTCACTCAAAGGAAAACATTAAAAAAATGGCTGCAGCAACTCCTCTTACAGATGAAGACAGGCAGCAATGGCTGGAAACTTTGGCTGGAAATATTAAACTGTGGAGTAAAGAAGGAGGAGCAGTTTTAGCCTGTTCCGCATTAAAAGAAAAATACAGGATCATTTTACAATCTATACCATCAGACGCCCTTACCTGGATTGTATTAAAAGGTGATAAGATCATTATTAAAAATAGAATAGTTGAAAGAAAAGATCATTACATGCCTGGGAGCTTGCTTCAATCACAGTTAAATGAACTGGAAGTTCCGGAGTATGGTATTCATACAGATATTTCTTCTTCACCAGAAGAGATCGTTCAGGATATTTTGGAAAAAATAAATAAGCCGCTTTCGGAATTTGGTTTTATTGGAATGGGTGTTATGGGAACTAACCTTGCTTTAAATCTTGCTTCAAAAGGAATACCTGTAGCAATATACAACAGGCAGGTAATGGGTATAGAGGAAGGTATAGCTCAAAAAGTGGCTGATGATAATCCCGATTTAAAAAATATAATTCCTTTTGATGATCTGCAATTATTTGTTTCATCATTATCAAAGCCAAGAAAGATATTGATAATGATAAAAGCAGGTGATGCAGTGGAACATCTTTTATTTGCATTAACTCCCTTGTTAAGTGAAGGAGATGTAGTCATAGATGGTGGCAATTCCTACTTTAAAGATTCTGAAAGAAGATTTGAAGATCTGAAAGCTAAAAAAATTCATTTTTTAGGCGTAGGCATTTCAGGTGGTGAAGAAGGTGCCCGGAATGGTGCAGCTATGATGGCCGGCGGATCATTAGAAGGATACAAGATAGCAGCACCCTATTTAGAATTCATGTCAGCAAAAGATAAAAATGGCGATCCCTGTGTTGGTTTTACCGGTGCCGGTGGGGCAGGACATTTTATAAAAATGGTACATAACAGTATAGAATATGCGGAAATGCAGGCTATAGCTGATGTTTATTTTTTATGTAAGCATTATTTGAAACTATCGCCTGTACAGATGGTTGAAGTATTTAATAACTGGGAAGAAGATGGATGCGAAAGTTATTTGTTATCCATTACAATTCAGATTCTTCAAAAGAAAGAGGGAAATGATTATTTACTGGATCTGATTCTTGACCAGGCCGAACAAAAAGGTACCGGTAACTGGTCTGCAACAACAGCTATAGATCTTGGTATTCCTTATGGTCCTTTAATGGAAGCTGTTATGGCAAGGTCGGTTTCTGCCCGAAAAAAAGAAAGAAATAAACTTGCTTCTTTATATGCTGATCAACCCGGTTTAAATAAAAAAACAGCTACCATAACGGTTGATCAAATTAAACATGCCTATAAATCAGCACGATTAATAAATCACCATATTGGTTTTGATACTTTACAAAAAGCTTCTGACATTTTTAAATGGGATCTTCCTTTGGCAGAAATAGCACGTATCTGGACCAATGGCTGTATTATCAGGTCTGCTTTAATGGAAGATTTAATTGACATACTTTCTGATACTACTTCATTACTCAGTCATTCATTTATCATTGAACAATTAAAGTTTTTCAAAAAAGATTTTGTGAGTACAGTTACTGAATCAATGAAAAATGATATTACAATTCCGGTTCTTGCATCTGCATTGAATTATTTTTTATCTATAAAAACTGCAGATTCATCAGCTAATTTAATTCAGGCGCAAAGAGATTATTTTGGCGCTCATACGTATAAACGAAAGGATAAAAGTGCAGAAGAATACTTTCATACCAAATGGTAAATAATGGTTGATTATTTTTTATTAGCCTCTGTTCTTACGGGTATTGCTGTATTGCTTGTATTAATTTTAGTGTTTAGGATTCAGGCCTTTTTGGCCTTGCTGATTTCAAGTATAACTGTTGGTTTACTGGCCGGCATGTCGCCTGAAAAAATAGTGGAAGCTATTCAAACTGGTATGGCCAGTACACTTGGCTTTATTGCAGTTATTATTGGACTGGGAGCTATGTTTGGGGCATTACTTGAACATTCGGGTGGTGTACAATCTCTTGCAGCAGCCATTTTAAAAAAAACAGGAGAGAAGAAAGCACCATGGGCATTAGTAGTCACAGGATTTTTAGTGGGAATTCCTGTTTTTTTTGATGTTGGTTTTATTATTCTTGTTCCTGTTGTATATGCACTCCAAAAGAAAACTTCAAAATCCTTGTTGGCATATGGCATTCCATTGTTAGCAGGCCTGGCTATTACACATGCTTTTATTCCTCCAACACCTGGTCCGGTAGCAGTTGCAGAAATACTTGGTGCTAACCTTGGTTGGGTGATATTGGTTGGTTTTATAGCCGGTGTTCCGGCAGCCATCATCAGCGGGCCTCTTTTTGCAAAGTTTATTTCTAAAAGAATTTTTCTTGAAGCAAAAGATTTTGCAGAACCAGGTCCCAACACCAATTTTCCCTCTGCTTCCATGATCTTGTTTCTGGTAGGGTTACCCATTTTTTTAATTGTATTGAATACAACATTGAGCAATCCGCTTGCAGCAAATCTACCGCTATCGGAAAATGTGATCAGCTGGATAAAAATGCTGGGACATCCTTTTATTGCTTTGTTGATAGCAAATTTATTAGCCTGGTATCTTTTAGGAATCAGGCGTGGATTCAAAACAAAAGCATTATTGGAGATTACATCCCGTTCGCTGGCACCTGCAGGATTGATTATACTAATAACAGGGGCCGGTGGCGTTTTTAAACAAATGCTTACGGAAACAGGTGCCGGTAAAATGTTGGCTACTGCAATGGCTTCTTA
>JACDAZ010000292.1 GCA_013695175.1 Flavisolibacter sp.
GATCTTCGCGGCATAAAAAGAACTGTTACTAATGAATATTTTATTATTGGGATCAGGAGGACGAGAACATGCTATTGCATGGAAATTGAAACAAAGTACCCGTTGTTCTAAAATTTTTATATCCCCCGGCAATGCTGGTACGGCACAGGTAGGAGTCAATAAGTCTTTTTTAATTACTGATTTTGAAGCAATAAAAAACTGTTGTATTGATGAAAATATAGACATGCTTATTGTAGGACCCGAAGAACCTCTTGTAAAAGGAATAGTAGATTACTTAAAAAAAGATAAAAAACTAGAAAACCTTTTAATCATTGGTCCTTCCAAAGAAGCATCTCAGTTAGAAGGCAGTAAGGCTTATGCTAAAGAATTTATGAAAAGGCATAAAATTCCTACAGCAGGTTATAAAGAGTTTGATGCAAAGAATTTTGAAGAAGGATTGGAATACCTCCATAATCAACAATTGCCAATTGTTTTAAAAGCAGATGGATTGGCAGCGGGGAAAGGAGTAATTATTTGTCAAAACCATATTGAAGCTATATCTGAATTTGAACTAATGATACAACGTTCCAAATTTGGTGAAGCCGGAAAAAGGGTTGTTGTTGAAGAATTTTTAGATGGAATAGAATTATCTGTATTTGTTTTAACTGATGGGAGAAATTATATTTTACTACCCAATGCAAAGGATTATAAACGCATAGGTGAAAAAGATTCAGGTTCTAATACTGGTGGCATGGGTGCCATTAGCCCGGTTCCATTTGCAGATGATGCTTTCATGAAAAAAGTTATTTCTAAAATTATTGAACCCACTGTAAAAGGATTAGACAAAGACAACCTGGAATATACCGGGTTTATATTTTTTGGCTTAATTAAAGTAGGTGATGAACCTTTTGTCATTGAATATAATTGCAGGCTTGGTGACCCTGAAACGGAAGTGATACTGCCACGTTTAAAAAATGACTTGGTTGAATTGTTACACGCAGCAGCTACTAAGGATTTAAAAAACATCACTATTGAAGAAGATTCCCGATTTGCTTCAACCGTTGTAGCAGTAAGTGGTGGGTACCCTGATGAATATGAAAAAGGTATAGCAATCCATGGATTGCATAACAAAATAACTGAACCTGATTTATATATTTTCCATTGCGGAACAATAGAATCAAACGGTAGCATTGTTACGAATGGCGGAAGAGTAATTTGTGCAACAGCCCTGGCTGATAAATTAGTTGATGCAGTACAAAAGTCGAAACAAGAAATAAAACGAATTGAGTTTGACAAAAAATATTACAGAAGGGATATAGGATATGAGTTTGTATAAATTTCAATTAATAACCGCTCATTAAATTGTAACCTATGACAGATGTTCATTATCACGATTATTTGCAGCTTGATAAAATATTAAATGCACAGGAACCTGAAAGTGCAAAGCATAAGATTTCTGCTCATGATGAAATGTTATTCATAGTTATTCATCAAACGTATGAGTTATGGTTTAAGCAATTGCATCATGAAGCTGACTCTATTCTGGGTATTATGAGGAAACCTTCACTAAATGACAATTCACCTGAATTACAAACTGTGGTACATCGCATGAATCGTATTGCCGTTATACTTCGTGTGCTTATTCACCAGATAGACATATTAGAAACCATGACACCCATGGATTTCCTGGACTTCAGGGATATGCTTCGTCCTGCATCCGGTTTTCAAAGCTGGCAGTTTAAATTACTTGAAGCCAAACTGGGTTTAAAATTTGAATACCGTCATGGCAAAGAATATTATACTTCACAATTAAAACAACAGCATATTGATTTAATCAAAGAAGCCGAAAGTGATCAATCGTTTTTGCAATTAGTAAATGACTGGTTAGAAAGAATGCCATTTTTTGATGACGAAGATGCATGGAAAGATTTTCCTGTTCATACTGCAAAAATCTGGTATGGTGCAGGTGAAAGAATTTTTTGGTCGGAATATAAACACAGGTATGGAAACAGTCTTGCTGAAGCTGAAAAAAATAATATAGAAGCATTTGATGAAGTGTTTTTTCAGAGAAGAGAAACGCATTACACTTTATCGGCAAAAGCAAACAGGGCTGCTTTGTTTATCATGTTATACCGAGGGTACCCTTTGCTACAGTTACCTTTCCAGGTATTAAATAATTTATTGGAAATAGATGAACAATTAAGCACCTGGCGACACAGGCACATGAATATGGTGCATCGTATGATTGGAACAAGGATTGGCACAGGAGGCAGTTCAGGAAAAGATTATTTAAAAGCTGCAGCTGACAAGCATTATATTTTTAAAGAAATTGCGCAACTAACTTCTTTTTTAATAGAAAGAAATAAATTACCTCAGTTGCCGAAAAATATTGAAAAAAAATTGGGTTTTGTTGTAGGTGATTAAGTTTTAAGATGAGAGATATCTTTTGCTATTCCACTTTTAATAAAACCAAATAAATCAACGTGCAAAGACAACAAGTAGAGGAAACCCTTATTTGAAAATGTATAACCATGAGGTCTTCCAATACTGATGCCCTGATTTATCAATTCTTTACTTTGATTGCTTGTAAGAGATTCCAGCTTCCTCAGGTAAAGAAACAATTCCTTTCCAAGTTGCATCTTTTGATATTCTACATTTTCATTTTCTCTTGATTGTATTAATAACACATTCTTGTTAATTCCTACAAACTTGCCCATATTACTATTACATCCCAAATAAAGATGAACAAAATGAAAATGTTCTTCCATTTATTTACCTGATTTAAATGTTGGTATTTTA
Organism: Flavisolibacter sp.; assembly: GCA_013695175.1. GTDB lineage: Bacteria > Bacteroidota > Bacteroidia > Chitinophagales > Chitinophagaceae > Flavisolibacter. Next base: position 2,779 of record JACDAZ010000292.1, read on the forward strand.
ATATCATGATAAAATAAAAAAGTCCAGCCTTCCGCAGTTCCCTGCTCCCACCATTGCTGCCTTAACTGCATAGCTTTATCTGCATCGAAATCATATTTTGTTTTGTATTTTATTTTCATTTGCTGCAACTGTGGTGCATCATCGCCCCCGAAAAATATTATTTCTTTATCTTCTTTTATCCAAAAAACCTGGTGATGTTTGGAATGTGCACCTGTGTGTTTATAGGAAATATGTTCATCAATCACACCTTCATCATCACGTAAAAACCGTATTTGATCTGACAACTTTAATGGTTCAAGTTCTTCTGTTATATAGGAAGGAAAGCCTGTTTGAACAGCAATATCAAATTCTCTTTCCTGTACATAATACTTTGCATTTGAAAAACTGAGCTTATGATTATTCTCACCAAAGCTTATACCACCAGCATGATCTTTATGCAAATGTGTTAGCAGCACTTTTGTTACTTCTTCGGGTTGTATACCTGCAGCTTTTAAATTAGCATGTAGCTGCATTTCATCATTCTCATTTTTAAATCCCAATCCTGTATCTAAAAGTAAAATATCATTTTTAGTAACTAAAACAAAAGGTTGTACTTCCACCAGTAAACTTCCTGTTGACCTGTCATTTAATACATCTTCTTCTTCATCAAAAGGAACAAATAATTTTGATTTATCTATTGTAAACGAACCTTCTGAAAGCGGTATGATTTTCATCGAGCAAAGGTGCACATTATCTAAGTATCATTTGCCTGTCCGCATCCAACCTTATAAGTATAAATAATAAAATGGTAAATGTTAATAAAGATGTACCACCATAACTTATAAAAGGTAGCGGAATACCAATTACAGGAGCCAGTCCTATGGTCATGGCTATATTAATGGCTATATGAAAAAAGAAAACAGATGCCACACCATATGCATAACAACGGCTGAAAACACTTCTTTGCCTTTCAGCTATAAAGATGATCCTGAAAAGCAAAAACATATAGATTATTAACAGTACCGTTGTTCCAATAAAACCAAAACCCTCACCTATGGTACAAAATATAAAATCAGTTCTTTGTTCAGGAACAAATTCATAACGTGTTTGAGTGCCACTTAATAAACCTTTTCCATATACACCTCCCGAACCAATAGCTATTTTGGATTGCCTTACATTATAGTCATTAATACCTTCCTTTTTTGCCAATGTATTATCTTCAACAACAGGTCCTCTTCTATAGGGATCGTCTTTACCAAATAAAGAAAATATCCTCTCCGACTGGTGTTTTTGAAGCACATTTTGAAATACAAACGGAACTGCAAATCGTTGAATGCCTACACATATTGCCCATAAAAAAACAATTGAGACCAGTACATTTTTACGTTTTTTTATCTGCCTGCGGTTCAGAACAATAGCAAGTGCTGCTATAATGGTTATTAAAATAGCCAAAGTATTTGGTTCCATAACTATAGAAGCAATTACCAGGATAATTATAGAAAATGCAATAATAAGAACAGTTGGTGGCAAGCCCTCTCTGTACATTACAAGGAAAAATGAAAAGTAAACCAATGCCAAACCGGTTTCTTTTTGCATGATAGTAATTATCGCTGGAAGTATAGCTATTGCTGCAGCAATAAGCTGCGACCTTTGCTTTGAAAAATTCATATCAGGCAGTGATATATATTTAGCCAGTGCCAAACAAACACTTATTTTACAAAACTCTGCAGGCTGAAACTGAAATCCGCCTACCCTTATGATAGATTCTGTTCCTTTTACAGCTGAATGAAATGGAAAAACAAGAAGAAGTAAAACTATACCTGCTACATACCAAATATTGGCGGTTGCCGGAAAAAACTTGCTATCAGTGAGTAATATAAAAATGCCCAGTACAACAG